>NZ_JAUBRB010000081.1:0-20908 GCF_036701585.1 Microcoleus sp. POL10_C6
TTGAGATTGCACTCACTTTTTTCACTTCTCTATTTTATTGCGATCGCATTCCTCTTTAAAAACTGTCCGGAGTATTGCTTGATTCATCAATATTTCACGATATTCTTGAGCCAAGGCAGTATTTTTCTGTCGCAGGGGATGAACTAGCACTTCTACGAGCGTTACTGTTGATGTCACTATCCTAAAATCACCGCGATTAAACGATCTAAAGAAAAGCAGCATCATCTCTAGATATTTTGGATTTTGCTCCATAAAGTAAATCAGAGGCGCAGTATCCAATCCGACAACTTGTCCCTGTAGCTGAGCTATCCATTCCATGAATCTCTTTCCCGATCCACATATTCTTGAGCATCAATCCCCTGCCAAATTTCCTTACCCAAGCCTGATAATTCTAAAATACTGCGCTTCGGCTTAGGAATCACCCGTTGACGAATATGTGCAAACAATTCAGAGATGAGGCGCATTTGCTCATCTGGTGCAAGTTTTAGAACCTGAGTCAGTACCGTGCTGTAAGTAGACATAGACTCTGCATTAAGATTTTTTGGCTGATTGTCATTATAGCAATTTAGGAGCGAAGGAAGTACGATCGCCCTTATTTTCCAAAAGCGCGATCGCCCTTATCTTCCGCAAGTGCGATCGCCCATCTTTATTAAGCCTCAAACGGGTTAATCAGTGTGAGTTCAGCAATCCACCGAAAATCCCCTATATTTCTTGTTACTAAAGTTCTGCCATATACCAAAGCTGTTGCCGCAATAATAGCCTCCCCAAGTGTCATTATCCTTATCTGTCGCAACAGCACTGCGCGCTCGAGTACAGCGTTAGAAATTGGTATAACCTCCACCACACCAAAGAATTCCTCAAAGTACAATCTATACTCTTCAGTTAGCCCATGATAACCCAAGACTTCAACGTAACTTATTGCCGATACAACTATGTCATTTTCGCCAATAAAATGCCTAATCTGCGAGTTTTCGGGCTGGGAAGCGTAGATAATAATATCACTGTCTAGCAGCATTCATTATTAATCCCTACCTGGAAGTAAACGGTCTTGACGCAAATCTCGCTGCCATTCCACTGGATCGCTAATATCAGCAAAGACATTATTTGCTGCAATTTTTTCCAATATTTCAACTATTCTCTGACGGCGAAACTCCGCACTTAAAGTCCATCGCTCTTCTTGTAAAGTAACGTAAACTCTGACAGGGCGATCGCCTTGTCTTGGAACCTCATTAGCCCATTCTAAAACGTTTCCCTTCAATGTAGCCTCAAATATTCGCTGCATAGCTAATATCAAATATTCTTTATCTCTACTATTCTAACCCTTTTGAGCATTAAAGGTACTTGTTGGATTATACCAGATAGTCGCAAATCGAGTTCCTGCGGCCCCGATATTGCCTGCATTGCGATCGCCCTGAACTTCCCCTGCATGGAAATTGAGTTTTGAGGAATATTGCCAGTAACTTTAATGTTATCACCTACGCTTCAACCCCAGCACGCTGAGAAAAAAGCTCGACAAAACCATCTGCAAACCTACAGTCAGGCAAGTGAGCGAGGGAATAACCAAACGCAGAGTTTTAGAAGGATCGAGAGTACCGAAAGCCGTTTCGCTCCAGATAGTTAATGACAAGAACGAGCCAACTATTCCGATTAAAATCAGCGTGACTCCGACAATCAATCCTGTCTCTAACGTGACATAGCGAAATATTTTGTTGAGTTTGGGGTCTTCGGGCAGGAATTTCTCGCTGATGGCAAAAATCTTGGTGAAAAAAGCGAAAGTTACTGCTTGAAAACCGATGATAATTGCGATCGCACCATACAGCAGCGTGTGTACATCAAAGCTGATACCCCCGATTTTTTGAGTACCGGGCAACAGCCAAATGCTAACAATTAGACCCCAAATCATCAGCGCAGTACCCGGATACAAAAACAGCCACCGAGGACTGTAAAGCAGCAAAAATCGGAGGTGCCGCCAGCCATCTCGCCAAGTTCGCAAGTGTGGCGGTCGGCTGCGGCCGTCGGGAGAAAGTACGGTTGGGATTTCAGTTATCCGCAGCTTGTATACAGAGGCCTTGACCACCATTTCGCTAGCAAATTCCATCCCCGTTGTTTGCAAGTCGAGTTTCAAAATTGAGTCTCTCCTAAAACCCCTGAGTCCGCAGTGAAAATCGCCGACGGGACTTGCAAAAAATAGCCGCCCAACCCATGTCAGCACCGGATTTCCTAAATATTTGTGCAGCGGCGGCATTGCACCCGGTTTGATGCCCCCTTGAAAGCGGTTTCCCATCACTAAGTCGAAACCTTCTCGCAATTTGTTGACAAAAAAGCCGAGGTTGGAAAAATTGTAGCTGTCGTCAGCATCGCCCATGATAATATAAACTCCGCGCGCTGCCATGATGCCTCCCATCAGGGCGCTGCCGTAGCCTTTGGCTGCTACGGGCACGACTCTTGCTCCCATTCTGGTAGCTATATCTTGAGAACCGTCAGTGCTGCCGTTGTCTGCTATGATTACCTCGCCGGCAATATCAAGTTCGCGCAGGGACTTCTGTGCCTTCTCGATGCAGATTTCTAAAGTTTCTGCTTCGTTCAGACAAGGCATGAGTATCGATAGTTCTAGAGTATATTCTCCGTTTGGGTTGGTCTGCTCTGCCATATATTTGTTCCACTCTCGATCGCGATCGACCATACTTGATTTTCCCGTATCTCTGCTTAAAATATTAGTGGTGAATAAAACCTAGCCAAACTTAATTAAAGTTTTTCAGGTTTTTGGGAACGGCAATTTTTGATTGTACTATAGGTTAGTAAATTTATGAATAGAAGCGTTTTTATGTTATTGCTTGCCGCAATATTGTGCGGCGTCGCAGGTCAATTTAGTCTGAAGGCAGGAGCTAAAATATTAGGGCCCATTGGCGCTGCTAATTTAATAGAAAAAATTATAGCAATGGCTACTCAGCCGTTGATAGTAGGTGGTCTTTCTTTGTATGCAATTTCTTCGATCGGCTTTATTGTAGTTTTGTCGCGGGCAAACCTTAGCATAGTCTCGCCTTTACTGTCAATTAGTTACCTGTTTACTGTTTTAGGTGGCAAACTTATATTTCACGAGCCTTTGCCACCGCTGCGGTTGGTAGGCGTGGGGCTAATTATGACAGGAGTAATTTTTGTACTCAGAGGTCAAGCTGGGGGAGTGACTGGAGGCAACTAGCGAGCGCTTTTAAGATTGACGCTTGAGTGCTGAATTGATAATTTAGGTCAAAGGGTGTATTTGAGCCTTCTCTTATGAAATGATGCTGCTGTATGTCTAATATTTCTGAGCCTGTGAATCCCCATCAATTATTGAGCGATCGCACCGCAGTTCTTGCTACTATGCACCAAAAAGAACGGGTGATGGCTCCCGTTTTGGAACGAGAATTGGGCGTAAATATTCTAGTACCTGCGAAGCTTGACACTGACGCATTCGGCACCTTCACCAGAGAAGTTAAACGCTTAGGAACTCAAATAGAAGCGGCTCGCCATAAAGCACAAAAAGCCCTAGAAATTGCCGGCGAAACTCTGGCCTTTGCCAGCGAAGGTACTTTCGGCCCTCACCCAATGATGCCGTATCTGCCAGCTAACAGAGAAATCGTAATTTTATTAGATCGAGCCAACAATCTAGAATTAATCGGCGACTCTTTCTCGGTTGAAACTAACTACAGTCACCAGTTAGTTTCCAGTATAGAACAAGCAGATGATTTTGCTAAAAAAGCTGGATTTCCCGAACATGGAGTGGTGGTTATAGTTGGCGACGCTGAACTCGGTAACGGCGAATTTGTCAAGGGCATTAGGACAGAAAAACAACTTTTTGACGCTGTGACAGCAGGCTTAAAAAAATCGTCAACCGGCCGAGTTCATATCGAAACAGATATGCGGGCGATGTACAATCCAACTCGGATGAAAAACATCGAAAATGCAACTCTCGATTTAGTTAAAAAATTTAAGCAATTCTGCCCGGAGTGCGGTTGGCCGGGATTCGATATTGCTGAGACGAAAATCGGATTGCCCTGCGGACTTTGCTATTTTCCGACTCAGCTAGCGCAATCGGCAATCTATAAATGCAAAAACTGTGGTTATACTAAAGAAAAACTATTTCCAGACGGTAGAGAGACTGCCGATCCTTCCCTGTGTCAATATTGCAACCCTTAGAAAAATAATTGGCTAAACTTAGTAAAATTTGCAACAATATTATTCATAGTTCCCTAATAAAAATCACTAATGATAGCCGTAGAAACAGAACGCAACTGGAAACCCGTTATTAAAGAATTCGAGGCTGTAGTTGGCAAAAATGGCGTTGTGCAGCGCCGAGAAGAATTGATTGTCTATGAGTGCGACGGACTTGCCAGCTACCGCCAGCGCCCCGCCATGGTGGTATTGCCTCGAACTACCGAGGAAGTGGCGCAAGTGGTCAATATATGCGATCGCAACTCAATTCCCTGGGTGGCTAGAGGCGCAGGAACAGGCCTTTCCGGCGGCGCTTTGCCTGTAGAAAACTGCGTGCTGATTGTCACTGCCCTGATGCGAAAAATTCTGAAAGTAGACTTAGAAAATCAGCAAGTAGTCGTGCAACCGGGAGTAATTAATAACTGGGTAACGCAAGCAGTTAGCGGCGCTGGTTTCTACTACGCGCCAGATCCTTCCAGTCAAATTATTTGTTCGATTGGCGGCAACGTTGCAGAAAATTCTGGCGGGGTTCACTGCCTCAAATACGGAGTCACAACGAATCACGTTTTAGGATTAAAATTGGTACTTCCAGACGGTTCTATTGTCGATGTCGGTGGCGAAATTCCCGAAATGCCCGGTTACGATTTAACTGGTGTATTTGTCGGTTCCGAAGGCACTTTAGGAATCGCTACAGAAGTTACTCTGCGAATTCTCAAAGCGCCGGAATCGATTTGCGTTCTCCTAGCGGATTTTTCCAGTATAGAAGCCGCGGGCGAATCAGTTTCCGATATTATCAGCGCTGGCATTATTCCCGGCGGCATGGAAATTATGGACAACATCAGCATCAATGCTGTGGAAGATGTGGTGGCAACTGGATGTTATCCCCGTGATGCGGCGGCAATTCTACTCGTTGAAATCGACGGTTTAGAAGTGGAAGTTGCCACAAACAAACAGCGGATTGCTGATATTTGCAAGCATAACGGAGCGCGAAATATCACCACGGCAACCGACCCGGAAACGCGCCTAAAAATTTGGAAAGGGCGGAAAGCTGCTTTTGCGGCGGCGGGTCATCTCAGCCCGGATTATTACGTGCAAGACGGCGTAATTCCGCGAACGCAAATGGCGTATGTTTTGAAAGAAATTGAGGGTTTGAGCGAGAAATACGGTTATCGAATTGCTAATGTTTTTCATGCGGGAGACGGGAATTTGCACCCGCTGATTCTGTACGATAACTCGGTAAAAGGTGCGCTGGAAAAGGTGGAAGAATTGGGCGGGGAAATTCTTAGGCTTTGTGTGAAAGTTGGGGGAAGTCTTTCGGGGGAACACGGCATCGGTGCTGATAAGAAGTGTTTTATGCCGGATATGTTTTCGGAGGTAGATTTGGAGACGATGCAGTGGCTGCGTCAGGTGTTTAATCCGAAAGGTTTGGCGAATCCTGGGAAGATGTTTCCGACGCCGAAGACTTGCGGGGAAGCGGCGAGGGCTAAGGTTGAAACTTTTAAGAAGTTGGAAGGTGCGGAGGTTTTTTAATTCCCTATTTATGGGGTAAGGTGAGCCGAAAAGCACCTGATAATTGTCTCTACAATGGGGATGCAAAACCTCTAAGTATGCGTTCCCAGCCAGAGTATGGTAACGATAAAAAACGATAAAAATCGTTTTTTACGAGTGCGAGATTCCCGCTCACTTGCTTGCCTATATATCACGTTGGTAAGGTGCAGATTGCACATTTCGCGCTAATGTGCGATCGGCATTTTGATAGTAAATTCCGTACCATTACCCAATTCCGAAGTACAATATAATTCGCCTTTGTGTCTTTCTACAATAATTTGATAGCTAATTGACAAACCCATTCCCGTGCCTTTGCCAATGGGCTTGGTAGTAAAAAAGGCATCAAATATGCGCTGTTTGACTTCCTCCGTTATTCC
This sequence comes from Microcoleus sp. POL10_C6, assembly GCF_036701585.1. Taxonomy (NCBI): domain Bacteria; kingdom Bacillati; phylum Cyanobacteriota; class Cyanophyceae; order Oscillatoriales; family Microcoleaceae; genus Microcoleus; species Microcoleus sp. POL10_C6. The sequence goes on from NZ_JAUBRB010000081.1 coordinate 6,117, forward strand.
TGGGCCCTTGTCGGCAATTTTTATTTCTACAAAATTGCCGACAACTTCCGTAGAAATCCTAATCTGGCTGGGATTTTCTAGCATTTCTTGACAATTTTGCCTACTGTTCGCATCTTCTAAAGCATCGATCGCATTGCTGAGAATATTCATAAAAACTTGATTTATCGGTCCAGCAAAACACTCAACAGTCGGCAATTCTCCGTATTGTTTTAGGATTTGAATTGGCTGCTTTTCTCCGTTCCCTTTCAAACGGTGATTGAGAATTAACAGCGTGCTGTCAATACCTGCGTGGAGGTTAACAGGTTTCATCTGTGCATCGTCCTGCCGCGAAAAGTTCCGTAGCGACTGCACAATCTGGCAAATGCGATCGACACCAACGCTCATTGAAGATAGTATTTTAGGTAAATCTTCAGCTAAAAAATCGAGATCATTTTTTTCTCTTTCCTCTTGAATTTCGGCGACTGGATTAGGATAGTGCTGTTGATAAAGTTCGAGGTGGTGAAACAAGTCTTGAGTATAATTTGTGAGATGAGCGAGATTGCCGTAAATGAAGCTGACTGGGTTGTTGATTTCGTGAGCGACGCCAGCAATTAGCAATCCCAAACTCGACATTTTTTCGCTTTGAACTAATTGGGAATGAGTGGCTTTGAGTTCGTCCAGCGCCGCTGCTAGTTGAGCTGCTTGTTCTCGGCTTTGTGCTTCGGAATTATGCAATGCTTCTGCGGCTTGTTTGCTGTGGGTGATGTCTCTCTGTACGCCGATAAAATGAGTTAATTTACCCGTTCTATCGCGCACGGGAGATATTGAGAAACAATTCCAGAAAGCGGTTCCGTCTTTGCGGTAATTCTTTAATATTACCTTGCATTCGCTTTCTGCTTGCAAGGCTTGGCGAATTATTTCTACTGCCGCCGGATCGGTATCGCTTCCGTGCAAAAATCGACCGTTTTTCCCGATAATTTCCTGCCGCCGATAACCTGTCATGCTTTCAAATGCGGGATTGCAATAAATAATTGGATTTTCGGGGTCAGTGGCGTCAGAAATCGTAACTCCAGTGCTAGTAGCTGCGATAGCTCGATCGTACAACCAAAGCATTTCTTCTGCGCGTTTGCGATCGGTAATGTCCCGCAGCGTAGCTAAATAAGCCATTTCTCCGTCCCATTCCGTTTCCACCACACGCATTTCTACTACAGCATTTGCTTTTTGCTTGCGAATAGCTTCAACTTCTGTTTGCACGACGCGAGTTCCTGGTGCTTCTGTTTTTCCAACTTGGGGAATAATATCCGTCGCCATCTCAAGGTCGCAAGCTGAAACTTCTACTACTAAATTGCCAAAAAATGCTTGCCCTAAAAGTTCCTCTGCCGTGCAGTTAAACAGCGCTTCTGCTGACTGGTTGGCAAAACAGACAAGTCCTCGCTTGTTAACGATTGCGATGCCGTCACCATTTTTTTCGATCACATTCCGAAACCGAGATTCGCTAGCTTTCAACTGCTGGTTTAGCTGTTCCATTGCTCGCTCCATCTGCTGCAGTTCGCACAGACTAAGACTATAAGCTTCAGAAATGTTTGCCTCTGTCGAATTCTCGGCTCTTTTTTTGGGAATCTGTTGGTACTCTGTTCTATGGGTCATATTGTGATCAGTTTTTTTATGATTCCTGCTAATATTACTGAGCTTATTTTCTGGATCTGCTTCTTGAAAAAACATATTTCAGCCCTACTAAATTGTTGTTTAGATTAAGGTGTTGCGCTCGCCCAATTTTCCGGGAAATTTAGGGAGAGAGCAATTTACACCCGATGCTAGCACATTACTTTTAGAATTCATCATAAAACATCGTTAAAATTCAAGAGCATCGCCATTAATTTATCTATTAAGTTTTATTAAGTAATTTCACCAACATTGACACTTACGTAGCGACATGAACTGTGCAAGCTGAATATGGCTTCAATCCCCCTCGCACTCACAAAATAACCAGTTCCACGCGCAAGTTCTACATATTTAGAAGCCACTGGTCAGTATAAAATATTATATAAGTTTGACAAAAAATATGGTTTAAAATAAGCGAACTCATCTTTAAATTATTAAAAATAATCATACTTAGCCATTACCAAATCATCTCCCTGCCGCCAGATTTGGTATATAATATAACCTGTCTATTTTTATGATCGCAACTTCAAACCAATGGCACGTCTAGCACTTCTGAGCACATCCAATAAAACCGGACTAATCGACTTAGCGCGCAGTCTAGTAGAAGAATTTGAATTTGACATAATTAGTAGTGGCGGGACAGCAACGGCCCTCAAAGAAGCAGGCATCCCAGTCACCAAAGTTGCGGAATATACTGGTTCTCCCGAAATTTTGGGAGGGCGAGTGAAAACACTTCACCCACGAATCCACGGTGGCATTTTAGCACGCCGCGATGTACCGGAAGACCTCGCAGATTTAACCGCAAATCACATTCGGGCGATCGATTTAGTTGTAGTCAATTTGTATCCATTTGAAGAGACAATTGCTAAGCCAGGAGTTACTCTAGCAGACGCAATTGAGCAGATAGATATCGGCGGGCCGGCAATGTTGAGAGCCTCAGCCAAAAACCACGCTCATTTGACAGTGTTGTGCGATCCCGAACAGTACAATAATTATTTAAAAGAACTGCGGGAAAATGGCGGTCAAGCATCCTTAGAGTTTCGGCAAAAATGTGCGCTAGAAACCTTCAAACATACAGCCAACTACGATCGCGCGATCGCAACTTATCTCAGCAGCAGCCAATCCGCTGAAGAATCTTCGCTACCAGACGAGTTTAATTTATCAGGAAAAGAGTTGCAAACTCTGCGCTACGGCGAAAATCCCCATCAAGCCGCCACCTGGTATCAAAGCGGAAGTATACCGACAGGCTGGACGACTAGCACCATCCTGCAAGGTAAAGAATTAAGCTACAATAATTTAGTAGATTTAGAAGCAGCAAGGCGGCTGATCGTAGAATTCCCCGACACACCCGCCGCCGCTATTCTGAAGCATACAAATCCTTGCGGCACAGCCTTGGGAACAACTATTTCTGAAGCGTATCAAAAAGCCTTTGACACCGATTCAGTCTCAGCTTTCGGCGGCATTGTCGCCCTCAATCGCCCCATTGATGCTGCTACCGCAACGGCCTTAACTCAAACATTTTTAGAATGTATTGTCGCGCCAGGGTGCGAACCAGAAGCCGAACAAATTATCAAGAAAAAGGCGAAAGTTCGAGTATTAATTTTGCCAGATTTGACTCAAGGGCCGCCACAAACTGTTAAAGTTATTGCAGGCGGTTTGCTGGTGCAAGACTCAGACAATATAGTAGAAGAAACTAGCAAATGGCGGGTTGTTACTGATAAACAGCCGACGGCCCAAGAGTTGGAAGAATTGCTGTTTGCTTGGAAAGTAGCGAAACACGTCAAATCAAATGCGATCGTTGTGACGCGCGATCGCACTACAATCGGTGTCGGCGCCGGACAAATGAATCGCGTCGGCTCAGTTAAACTAGCATTGGAACAAGCAGGAGAGAAGAGCAAAGGAGCGATTTTGGCCAGCGACGGTTTCTTCCCCTTCGACGATTCAGTCAAAACTGCGGCTGAGGCGGGCATAATTGCGATCGTCCAACCGGGAGGAAGTATGCGCGATCGAGATTCCATTGAAGCCGCCAACCAACTCGGAATCACAATGGTTTTCACCGACATCCGCCACTTCTTGCATTAGGAATAATACCTAAAGCAATTCTCAATTGTGTATTTTATTGTAGGGATACAATAGTGTTTATTGGTCTTAACTTAAGTCGGAATTTCTTTGTATCTCTGGTTTTACTCTAAGTCTCCATCCCCCTAAATCCCCCTTAAGAAGGGGGACTTTGAGAAGAATCCTGTCCCGTCTTCCGACGGGAGACTTTGACACTCTTGTCTCCCCCTTAACAACGGGAACTTTGACACTCTTGTCCCCCCTTTTTTTAGGGGGGTTAGGGGGGATCTGGAAGACTATGACACCAATCAAAACTGTTATATCCTACCCAGTGTCCGCTTGCGTCCTTCAAAAATTATGACTTACACTCAACCGCAAATTAAACCCCAAGACATAAAAGTCAAAATCCTCCTCACTGGCGGACATCAATGCACCGTCACCCTTAAATCTGATACACCATTATTGCACAGCCTTGTCAAAACATTAGTCGATCGCACTCAACAAACACCCGGTTTTTCCACCTTATTTCAAATCCCTATAGACGGAGGCCGTTCCGCCCTTTCTTTTCCCGGCGAAAACCTAGTCGGATTAGTCACCGAACCCCCAATTTACTTGCAGGAACTGCAACCCCAGCAGCTTGCAACTCCCGTAGAAATTCCCGTCACAGAAATTCCCGCCCCTGCGCCGCCTGTAAATGACGATTTAATATCTCGCTACGCCCAAATAGACAACTTTTTGACCCCTGCAGAAAAGAATAAACTCATCAAATATGTCTTAGCAAAAGAATCAGAATTTGTGAGTACCAGCACCTCAACTAATGCCGAAGATTACCGCCGTTCGATGGTACTCCACTCGTTCCCCGAATTTTCCGAACTGATGGTTAATCGCATCAAAGCAATTCTCCCCGACGTGCTCAAGAGTTTAAATATTCCGTCATTTCCCCTGGGTGAGATAGAAGCTCAGCTAACCATGCACAATGACAACAACTTTTATAAACTTCACAACGACAGTGGCTCGCCAGATACCGCCAGCCGATTTTTTACTTACGTTTACTATTTCTATCGAGAACCCAAGGGTTTTTCTGGTGGCGAGTTGCAGATTTATGACAGCAAAATCGAGAACAATTTTTATGTGGCGGACAAGACATTCAGAACCGTGGAGCCTCGCAATAATAGCATCGTATTTTTTCTAAGTCGCTATATGCACGAAGTTTTGCGAGTTAGCTGTCCCTCAAAAGCTTTTGCTGATAGCCGCTTTACTATTAACGGCTGGGTACGCAAAGCAAACTGAGGTTAATTCATTGTCCTGGACGCACTAATTACCTAATTTTGTCATTCTGAGTAAAGCGAAGAATCTCAAATTATTGCCACACCGTTACAATGCGTAAGTCCCGATATGTGAGCTTTTTCACTTCGCAAAGCCTACCCTCAGAATGACAGAATTACCTTACTCAAAACTATTTAATTCTTACTCCTGTGCTCCTGCATTTTTGAGCAATTGCACCACATTGGAATAACCCTTAAACTCAGCCAGCATTAAAGCTGTATAATTTCCCGGATTTTTGTGGTTTATTTCTGCACCAGCAGCGATTAAAATTTTTACTGCATCAGCATAACCCCGATGTGCGGCCCACATTAAAGCAGTTGCGCCGGAATCATCTAGCAAGTTGACATCGGCACCTTTTTCCAGCAATAATTGGACGATCGCAATATAACCGCGATCGCACGCCTTCATTAAAGCCGTTTTCCCCAAATCCGCCGGGATATTGGGATCAGCACCGCCGTCAAGCAAAGCCTTCACCGTCTCGGTATGTCCGTGAAAAGCAGCCAGCGTCAAAGCCGTCTCCCCAAAGTTTTTAGCATTCAGAAACTCAGCCCGATTTGAATTTACTTTTTGCAGTAAAGCCGATACGATCGCACTATGGCCGTGAACAGCCGCCACCAGTAAAGGCGTATCGCCCAACCGATTTCTCGAACCGACACTAGCACCTCGGTTTAAGAGCAATTCCACCACATCTTCACAGCCTTCAACCACCGCAAAATTCAAAGCAGTTTCATCATCTTTATCCTTAGCGTTGATATCCGCGCCAGCATCGAGTAAGATATGGGCGATCGTCGCATTTCCGCCAGCAGCAGCGGCCATCAAAGCCGTGCCCCCATCTCCATTTTTCACATTCGCATTAGCACCCCCACCAAGCAAAGTTTGCACCACATCAGTATTGCCGGCATCCGCAGCCAAAGTTAAAGCAGTTTCTCCGTTTTTGTCGGGAATTTCGACACCAGCACCAGCAGCCAACAGCGCCTCGACAACAGCCAAATTTCCCGCCGTCGCAGCCAGCATCAAAGCAGTTTTGCTCTCTAGATTTTTAACATTAGCATCCGCCCCACTATTGAGCAAAATTCGCACAATTTCAGCGCTACCTTGACGGACAGCTAAAAACAGCATAGAATTGTCAGCAACAGCACCCGCCTCCACCAAAGCTTTTACAACAGCTTCATGACCGGATAAAGCAGCTATTTTCAGAGCAGAATCTCCATCTTTATCTCGCACATTTACATCAGCATTAGCATCAAGTAACATCCGCACAACATTGATATCGCCCTTCAGAGAAGCCGCCATTAAAGCCGTACTTCCATCATCATTTTTAGCATTAACATCAGCACCCGCAGCCAACAACAGTCGCACAGAGTCAGCCTGTTTGTGAGCCGCCGCCAGCATCAAAGCCGTTAGCCCAAAACGCCTGCTCACCTGGTTGACATTAGCGTCATTGTTTAGTAGAGTACGCACGATTTCTGTATAGCCCTTTTGGGCCGCAAACATCAAAGCCGTCGTCCCCTCAGAGTCTTTGGCGTTAGCGTTAACATTCTTAGCGAGTAAAGCTTGGACGTGAATAATGTTGCCAGTCTTGGCGGCTTGAATCAATACAGCGTCTTGTTTAGTGGCAGCCATAATAGTCTCTCATACCGTATATTTTTACCGTCGCACGAGACGGCCTGACTGGTATGCTAAGTTTTATGAAGTATGTTTGCTAATCCTCAGAACACTATGAATCTCGAAATTCCTCAGTCAGTGAAAGTTTGGAGCCAATTCTTCCACCCAGTTTTAATGTGGGTACTGCTGGCTATCTCATTTTATGCTTTGTATCTCGGGCTGCAAATCCGACGTACCAGAAGCGCCGAAGGCGAAGTCAAAAAAGAGTTAATTAAGGGCAAATTCAACATCAAGCATCACCAGATGGGTTCTTTGCTGCTAGCCTTGATGGTAACGGGTGCAGTGGGCGGAATGGCCGTCACCTACATCAACAACGGCAAACTATTTGTCGGGCCACACTTGCTAGCAGGGTTGGGAATGACGGCAATAATTGCGATCGCAGCCTCGCTGACTCCTTTGATGCAAAAAGGCAGTGATTGGGCGAGAAACACTCACATCTTTCTGAATATTGTGCTTTTGGGGCTGTTTGGCTGGCAAGCGGTATCAGGCGTGGAAATCCTGCAAAGAATTATCAGCAAAATGTGATCGTTTGGGTAAGATTGCTAATTGCTAATTGCTTTGGGGCGATTAGTGATTAGCAATTTAATTGTCAGATTATCCTGAGCCTCCTTGTTATACAATAGAGTGGCAGTTTAAAACAGCGACGGGGTGCGATCGGCATCAGTTGCGTTTACGGTTAGAGTCTCTCAATTGTATTCCAAAGTTTAAGGTTCCGGCGTTGTGGGCGGATAGCTGGTATCAACGATGTTTTCTGGGGTTTGGGAAGATGGCGGAGTATCATAAATCTTGCTGATTACTTGAGACAATAAGGTTCTGTATGCTTGCTGAGGATGAGTTGGTTCGTCAGGATATTTGACTTCTAGTAATTTTTCTGACAACATTGGATTAATAAAATGAGTCCTAATTGTTTCAGAACTGCGATTCAATAGTTCACCTAATCTTTTGGCAGTTAAATATCTTTCCGAGCAAAGTTTCAGAATAGTATTTCTCATTAACTCAGGGCTTACCCGATTTTTTTCTCGCACAGGAGTAGCTATTTCTAGTAAAAATAAGTTTTCATCATTATGCACAGAGTTAGGCTCGTTATGCACGGAGCTTGATTCATTATGCACGGAGCTTGACTCGTTATGCACGGAGCTTGACTCGTTATGCACGGAGCTTGGCTCGTAATGTTCGGAGCTTGACTCATAATGTTCGGAGTTGGGAATCAGGGAGAGTAAATCAGGTTGACCTTTATGTGGTAGAGCATACTGAGTTCCACGCCCACGACCAGAGCGTTCTAACCAACCATTATTTACGAATCGCTTGAGACATTCCCCTATATCTCTGGGGTGTTCTCGGCTATAACACTGAATGTCAGCATTGCTAATTTCTCCTGATTGATGTGCCAGTATCAAAATAATGCGCTCTAATTGTGTTAGTTGGCAGTAGTCATCTCCCACGATTTCCCTTAACTCTTTTTCAACATTTTCGGGAATCATGCTCACCATTGGTAAAGCAACAAAAGTCATCTCTAACTCTAACTTCTCTGATACCAAGGGAAACCATTGCTGCTCTATCCATGCGCGGATCATCTTTCCAAAGCCCGATCCTGCTTTTTCTCCTAAGCCAAGCATTTGAAACGTTTTTTGCAAATTAGGATTGCGAGGATCGCTAACGCCACCTTCGTAAAGCTGCTGAAGAGAAATTCTCAGACGACCCGGATTAGAAAACGAAAAACCATTTTTGTACTTAGTAATTGTTAAAGGGCGAGTTGATTGATGATCGGCATGAATAAGAGTATTGACTAAAGCCTCTCGCAAAGCTTCATGCACATGAGTTTCGCCTCGACGCACGGCATCTTCGTCGAGTTTAAAAGGAAGTTCTAAATCATTAACTAAACGAGTATAAACGCGATAGTAAAAGTTAAATAGATTAGGTTCCCACTTGCCATCAAGTGTTAGTCTGTAAGTCCATCGTGTTTCTGGATCGTCAGAAAGTTGCTCCTGATAATCCAGTTGGTAGTGAGGCAGGGCATCTAAAATGCTTCGTTCCCGACCAAACATCAACAAACCAGCAATAGTTAAGCCTTCTTTACCTGTGCTGCGATCGCGACTCCATCCCCCTAACTGACGCAACAAGTCGGAATCGTCTAATGCCAGCCAAGGATGATCCGGTTCTCTAGAGCTAAACCGTTGACGAAAGGATTTTAAGGTTTCTGCATCGATATCGCTAAGGTCGAAACCTTCTAAAATTTGGATATCTTGAGGTGCATCATTGGCATCGCGCAACATTTGGCGAACTTCAGCATCAGTGCAACGGTAATCCCCCTCATGGTTGCGCTTATATGTCCCAATCATGGGATTATTGTTAATATAAACAGGGCGTTGCGTTCTGGTTGCTCTGGGAACTTTAATAATAACTAAATTACGATCTTCTATCTTCAAAGTTTGTACGTCAGAATTGCCGCAAATTGAGAAGCTCAGTTTTTGCGGATTATTATGATTATTCCAAAACTCTTTAAGTAAACCGTTAGGATTGCGGACACCCGAACTCTCAAACCCTGTGCGAGTTTCTTTAACCCCAAGAACAATATAGCCACCATCTGTATTGGCAAATGCTGATACAGTTTTCCAAACTTCATTATTGGGGAAACCACCGTCAGCAGACTTAAATTCAATGTCTTGGTCTTCTCCAAGGTTGATGCGATCGAGTAATGTTTCTAAATCCATTTAAGTTTTGTCTTCTTTGGAAGAGGAGGGAGGGGTCGCACCAAACCGGAATCACAAGCTCACCAGATTTTAAGGAAGCGATCGCCCTTGCCATATCAAACTCTACCAGATCGATCGCCATGAATGAATTCCACCACAGCATAAACCAACCAGGCGCAACCGGATTCGTAAACTCTGGTTCCTTCTCCCTCAATGGACAAAAATCTGTTATCAGTGACAAACAACTTGTTACTGTAGAAATTAAAAAAGGCGGCACCCAGATTTGAACTGGGGGTGGAGGTTTTGCAGACCTCTGCCTTACCACTTGGCTATGCCGCCGTCACGTCTGAAATTTGACGTTTTCTTATAGTACACCAAATCTCGAAATTTTTAACATACCTGTCAAAAATTTCGTAAAGCGCAGCTATCCCCAACGCGCGTGGGTTCCCGAAGGGTAGGGAATCGCCCTTTTTTCCCATATCCCCAAAACCCTTGTGGGAAGGTACTCTAGAACTATAGCAACGACCCGCAACACCAGCCATGACACCAGTTTCTCCCTTACTCGTCGCCCAAATCACCGACACTCACTTGTTTGCAGAGATCGATCGAGAATGGAAAGGCCTCTCAACAACCCGCACCCTCCAAGCAGTTCTCGATCGCCTGCAACAGATACAGCCGCCGCCCGACTTACTCCTACTCACAGGCGACTTGTCCCAAGACGAAACACCCGAATCCTACCAGCGCCTCGTCTCCCTCATCGCCCCCCTCGGAATTCCCGCCTACTGGATACCTGGGAACCACGACAACATCCCAGTCATGGCAGAAATATTAAATCAACCGCCCCTTTCCCCAGAAAAATCATGGATGCTAGGAAACTGGCAGTTTCTATTACTTTCGAGTGTGGAAGCCGGATGCGACGGCGGGCGGCTTTCCCCCGAAAGCTTGCATTGGCTCGACTCTCAACTGCAACAAACGGGCGATCGACCTGTTATCATTGCCTTGCACCATCATCCGCTGCCGATCGACTCTGAAATAATGGATGGAATGATGCTGCACAATGCCGATGAATTTTTCGCAATTGTCGATCGATATCCTCAAATCAAAATAGTCCTCTGCGGCCACATTCACCAAGAATTTCAACAACAGCGGGGCTCAGTTACCTACTTGGGGACACCCAGCACCTGCATCCAACTTTTACCCAAAAGCCATCCGATTATAGTTGACGAAATCCCCGCGGGATTTAGATTGCTTGAATTGGCGATCGACGGTACTTGGAACACCAGAGTTGAGCGAGTTGCCGCACAATCGCCACCAAATTAATATTTTTTAGTCTGCCTAAAATTATTATCAAATTTACATTCTGTTGTCAATACATCAACAGATAGATTTTTTTTAGCAGCCCCATCTTTTATGATATTTATTAACCATAGATTGCAGACATACGTAAACTAGCAAGCTACGAACATAAATGTCGATCGCAATTTAAAAAAACAGGAAAAACTAAATATATGTCTCAACTCAATGGCGTGATGATGCAGTATTTCCACTGGTACAGCCCCGACGACGGCAGCCTGTGGAATCAGCTAGCGAAATCTGCAAAAGATTTAGCCAAAATAGGCGTTACATCGCTGTGGTTGCCGCCAGCCTATAAAGGAACCGGCGGCGGTATGGATGTAGGTTACGGCGTCTACGACTTATTCGATTTAGGCGAGTTCGACCAAAAAGGGTCGGTACGCACGAAATACGGCACAAAAGATGAGTATTTGGCCGCGATTAAAGCTGCACAAGATGCTGGAATTCGGATTTATGCTGATGTTGTCTTCAACCACAAATTAGGTGCCGATGCAGAAGAAGAAGCCGAAGCCACACCCTTCCATCCCGATAACCGGAATGACACCGTAGGCGAATATCAAAAAATCAAAGCTTGGACGCATTTTACTTTTCCCGGTCGCGATAAAAAATATTCCAGCATGGAGTGGCATTGGTGGCATTTTGACGCCATTGATTACAATGTTTACAACACAGAAACCCATGCCGTTTACCTGCTAAAAGGCAAAGAATTCGATCAAGGAGTAGACTTAGAAAAAGGTAATTTTGACTACCTGATGGGTTGCGATTTAGATATGGACAACCCAGAAGTCAGCGGGGAGTTAAAATACTGGGGTGAGTGGTATGTCGATACAACAAACGTTGACGGCTTTCGATTCGATGCCGTCAAACACGTTAAAGCAGAATTTTTCCAAGAATGGTTGGAACACGTTCGCCACTATGCTCAACGCGACCTATTTGCCGTCGGCGAATATTGGTCTTACGAAGTGGAAGCTTTGCACTACTTCATCCAAGCAACGGACGGAAAAGTCTCCTTATTTGACGCACCCCTCCACTACAACTTCTACGCTGCTAGCAAAGCCGGCAACAGCTACGACTTACGAACAATTTTTGATAACACCCTCGTCCAGCAGCAACCAGCCCTCGCCGTTACCTTGGTTGACAACCATGATTCCCAACCCTTACAATCCCTAGAATCAGTTGTCGAGGCTTGGTTTAAACCCCTTGCCTACGCTTTAATCTTGCTGCGAAGCGAAGGATATCCGTGCATTTTTTACCCGGACTATTATGGCGCCAACTATAAGGATACAGCAAACGATGGCAACGAATACGAAATTTGGTTAGACAAACATCAGTTTATTCTCGATAAATTCTTGTTCGCGCGCCAAACTTATTCCTACGGCAATCAGTACGATTACTTCGACCACGCCAATACCATTGGCTGGACGCGACTCGGAGATGAAGAACATCCGGGCGGCATGGCTGTGGTACTCAGTAACGGAGGCGATGGCACCAAGTTTATGGAAGTCGGACAACCGAATCGAACTTATATTGACATCACCGAACACATCAAAGAATCAATCACAACTAATGACGATGGTTGGGCTGATTTTAGGTGTAACGCCGGTTCTGTTTCGGTCTGGGTGCCACAGCCGTAAAGACTACGTTAAAATTGACGTAATCCTCTGCCTAAAGTAGGGTGTGCACTGCACACCTTACCGCTATAATTAGTACCTTAAACCACTTTTAACTTGCATGATTTTGATGAAAGAAACTTGTTGGTAGTGAGGGCTAAAGTCCTCTCTCTAGTATTATTTTTATGCTATGCGATCGCCCAAAAAAATATTTATCTAAAAAAATATGAAACTTTCAGAAAAAGTTGCAGTTATTACCGGCGGTGGGTCGGGAATTGGTCATGCAGCAGCAATTTTAATGGCCAAGGAAGGCGCCAAAGTTGCTATTATAGATCACATTTTGGAAACGGGGCAAGAAACCGTCCGCCAGTTGGTCAATGAAGGAGGCTGCGGGCTGGCTATTGCCGCAGATGTTGGGGATTCTCAGCAAATGCAACAAGCATTTCAAACAATTTTTGACAAATATCAAAGAATTGATATTGTGTTTGCAAATGCTGGTATTAACGGTGTATGGTCGCCGATAGAGGAGATAGAACCCGATGAGTGGGATCGGACAATTAACACCAACCTCAGAGGAACATTTTTGACTGTTAAGTATGCTATTCCTCATCTGAAAAAACAAGGAGGTTCGATTGTCATTACATCATCAATTAATGGCACCAGAAGTTTCAGGAAAGTTGGTGCCACGGCCTACGCTTGTTCAAAAGCTGCCCAAGTAGCCTTTGCAAAAATGCTGGCGCTAGAACTCGCAGCCTGCCAAATTAGAGTCAATGTGATCTGTCCGGGTGGGGTGCTAACTGCCATTGAGGAAAGCACTGTTAAGCGCCATCTCGATCGCATTCCAGTGGACCCTGATTCCATTCAAGACATGATTCCTTTGACGGATAATACGGCCGGTTCTAGCGAAGAAGTCGCTCAATTAGTGTTATTTCTGGTATCACATTCCTCCAGCTTCATCACAGGTACTGAAGTCTGGATTGATGGTGGCGGTTCTTTGATTTAAAATATTAATATATTATGCGGTTGAAACGGCTTATTGTCAAACGAAGTCGCAGCAGAGGGGTACTAAGAAATAAGAAGGTCTAAGGACTAACTCTCCAGTGTTTGACAGTAGTTTGCAATGTCGGGGGCAGCCACTTATCGTACTGAGGATAAACAGGCAAACGCTGCACGAGTTGCCATCCCGATGCCGCTAAAATTTCTGTTAAGGTTTGGTGTTGCAGGTGAGGATAATCGGGGTTAACTTCATCCCGCGGCCCAATTCCTCCTAAATCTCTAGCACCTGCTTCTAAACAAGCAAGTAATATGTCTGGCTGTGCAACTAAATTCGGCGGAATTTGCAGCCTGATTTGGGATGGTAAAATGCTGCGGGCGATCGCAATTACTTCCGGCATTTTTGTAGCATCAAAAACTTCACCGTCCCAACTTTGCTGATTTCCCGGACTGTGTGGCTGGAGGATAACTTCTTGAATGTGATTGTAACGCGAATGAATGCGGGCGATCGCCTCCAGCGTCTCAATCCAATCTGCCTCACTTTCCCCAATTCCCAGCAGCAAACCAGTTGTAAACGGAATCTTCAATTCCCCAGCCCATTCTAACTGTTGCAGCCGTAGCGCCGGCACTTTACTCGGTGCGTGTCGGTGAACAGTTTGTAACAAATGTGGGGCAAGCTGTTCTAGCATCAGCCCCATCGATACATTTACCTTTTTTAACTGTGCCATCTCCTCAAAGCTGAGCGGTCCCACATTAGTATGCGGCAAAAATCCCAGAGCAAGTGCCAGTTCGCACAAATCGTAAATTCGCTGCAACCAAGCTTTTCGCCGTTGACTGTGAGGGTGTACCTCGCCGCTGAGGATGAGAATTTCAATTACACCTTGAGTTTGCAGGAGCAAAAGCTGTTTTTCGGCTTCTGCGAGTGTTAGCCAAGGGCTTTGCAGCGGTTCTGCCCGAAAATTGCAATAGGTGCAGCGGTTAAAACACTCGTAAGTGGGAACCAGAGTATAAGCAGGGCTGTAGGTGACGTTGCGGGACATTCCTTGGGATTTTTATCGATCGGACTTGTGCAACAACATATATATGTCAATGGGAGTTTTGCGGTTTGCGATCGCAACCCTTCATCTATCTTAACACTGACGCAAGCCCGGAATCTCGTTGTCCAGGTAGATTATGAGTATTCTTCTTTCGTGGGCGATCGTCCACCAATTCCGCATTCAGCTTTTCAACTCCTTATATAGCAAGCCTTCTGGCTTTTAAAAAGCATAATTTATGACACATATAAGAAAAACTGTTCTTAAAAGGCCTTTACAAACTGAAATAAAAGCTTTATGTTTATTTACATGGCGGAACACAAAGCCGTCGCGAACATTGAAAATCAAATAAAGCAATCATAAACAAATGACAACAACCTTACAGCAGCGCGAAAGCGCCAATGTCTGGGAACGCTTTTGTG
>NZ_JAUBRB010000082.1:0-20672 GCF_036701585.1 Microcoleus sp. POL10_C6
GCTATAAAAGCGATGGTTAATCCAGATCTGCAAGAACCATCTTTAATTCCTCAAATTTAGACCTGAATCCTTACCTACATCGATCTTTTTTTCTGCATAGGTCTGAAATGATTTGCGGGTATCTTTCTCTAATTCCTTAATTTGTTTGCTCACTTGACTGCGTTTTTGCCGCATTTCTCGCTGACGTTCAGGTTCATTTTTCTCGGCTTTGTCAAGCTCCTTTCGATACTCCTCTATTTTGGCAACAGTTGTTTGATATTGCTCAATCGAGTTAGCGTATTCTTGTTGTTTGTCTTTTTTGACCGCATTGATTTCGCGGTCGATACGAGAGATGACTGGTTTAGGAAGAGTCTCGCAGAGGAGTTGAGTTAAATCATCAAAGAGACGCTGACAGCGCTCCGGCTTTTCTGACCAGAAAGTGAAGAAACGCTTTTGCACATCTTCCTTGGTAATATCCCGCTTTGTTAGCTTCCGACGAAACTCTATAGCAGTTTCATCAAGTTCTTTATACAGTCTGGCTGAAGCTTTATTGAGAATTTTGGGAAGCTCATCGTCAGGGATACTCGGATCGGCGTGTGTCGCCACAATAAAGAAATTTCCTAGCGTCGGAAAGTCGTTGCATTCATTCTCTGGGGCCGGCAACAAACGCAGCAAATTCCGAAGTCGCACCATATCTTGACCATTGATGTGACCCTTGGCAGGAGAAGCATAAAGCAAGACATTAGCAATCTTGGTGGCACTATTAGCTTTCTCAACATCCTTTGATACTTCATCTTGTTTATCAGAGTAACCGGGAAGGTCAATCAGGTTACACGCTCTTAACAAAGGAGCATCTACATAAACTATAGCTGTATGTCCGCCCTCATTGCTGTCATCAGAGTCATCATATTGGTGTACGCCATATTTTTCTAGCAGGTCAAAGGAGCCGAATTGCAAAAAATGCTTCTGACAACGCTCCCGATCCTCTAAATATAGGAAGTCAAAATTTAGCTTGCCGTTTTCATCTTGCCAAAATTTCTCATCAATAATTCCCACGTTTCCATCAAACCATTCGGGGCGACTTTCCACATGACAAACAATGGTAATGACTCTTGTTGCAGGCTGATAGCCTGTTGGCAATACTTTTTGGCCTAAAAGAGTATTAGCAAGATAGGATTTACCAGAGTCAAATGCTCCTGTCAAGACAACATTTGGTTTTTGATAATACTGGTTAATTTGTTCTTGCAGATCGTTAGGTATACGTAGTTCCGTTGGCAATTCTAGCCAAGGTAAAAAAGAATTTTCATCGATATACTGATTAAGTAAATTTAGCCGGCGATAAAGTTCAGCGTAGGGACTGCCTGGTTCAATTCCTGGGAGTGGAGGTATTTCCTCTGACATGGCAGTTGCAATGTCAACACCTAATATTTGCAGCCATTTTACTGCCATTCCCATCGGAACTTGTGCAGGGAACTGCTCATAATTTTTAACCTGTTCTACAGAAATGCCGAGCCCGCTGGCAACTGATTCTTGACTGATACCTTTCTGTTCCCGATAGCGTCTAAAATTAATGTTCATAGCATTCTGCTACCCGCTAGTTTAATCCACAGGAAGTTATTTGTTTTTTATAATTATCTTCTAATTAGGAATTTATCGGAGTCATAAAATGTCAAATTTTATCAGCAATTGAGACGATCGCTCTGTCAGAAAACGTCAGATTGTGTCATCTTTGTCAGAAAATGTCATAAAAAATATGATAAAATAGGCAAAACTTTCACGCCTACCTGACTAATGAACGTTCAAGAAGTCTTGAGATTTGCCGATGACATGGTTTTCGCCAAGACGGGAGAACATTTGGAGGATCTGCAAAAAGCTATCCTGCTGGGTGTATGGAAAGGTCAAAGATACTCTAAAATTGCAGAAGAATCTCACTGCACAGAAGGTCATGTCAGAAATGTCGCATCGGAATTATGGCAACTACTCTCAGATGTATTAGGTGAAAATGTCAATAAATTAAATTTTAGGTCG
The DNA here is from genome assembly GCF_036701585.1 of Microcoleus sp. POL10_C6. Taxonomy (NCBI): domain Bacteria; kingdom Bacillati; phylum Cyanobacteriota; class Cyanophyceae; order Oscillatoriales; family Microcoleaceae; genus Microcoleus; species Microcoleus sp. POL10_C6. The sequence continues at coordinate 2,008 of NZ_JAUBRB010000082.1, forward strand.
GCATTGGAGAGGTCGCAATTTGCCTACTTTTCAAATTATGGAAAAAATTCTTTACAGATTGGTAATGTAAATGTCTGTGATAATAGTTTGCAAGCTTCAGAAATTCCAAAAACCCGATCGCCCTCAAGCCCCACCTCAGACATATCCCAACCCCAACCCCGACTAGACTTAGCAGACGCACCTCACATTTCATCATTGTCCGATCGCACATCCGAACTCGCCACCCTCGAAAAATCCATCGTCCAAGACAAGTGCAACCTTGCAGCCATATTAGGAATAAGCGGCATTGGCAAAACCGCCCTTTCCCTCCACCTCATCCAAAAAATTCAGCATAACTTTGAATACGTCATCTGGCGAAGTCTCCGCTACTCCCCACCCTTAGAAACTACCCTAAAAAATCTCCTAGAATTTCTCTTAAATAAACCAGAAATCGAACTCCCTACCAGCATTCCCGATCGCCTTTCCCTGTTAATGGAATATCTGCGAAAAAACCGCTGTCTCATCATCCTCGACGACGTGCAAACCATTCTCAGCAGCGGACAATTAGCAGGAAATTACCGCCCCGAATGCGAAAATTACAGCATCCTCTTCAGACAAATCGGAGAAACAACCCACAACAGTTGTTTAATCCTCAACAGTTGGGAACCCCCCAGAGAAATTACCGCCTTAAAAGGTGAAAATTCACCAGTTCGCAGCTTACAACTCAAAGGCATAGGTACAGCAGCAGCGGAAATTTTCCGACAAAAAAGTTTACTCAATCCTGAAACATGGGAAAACCTAATTAACACCTACCGAGGCAATCCATTGTGGTTAAAAATAGTCGCCACCACCATTCAAGAAATATTCCGAGGTAGGGTTGCAGAATTTTTAAAATATGATAGGCTATTCTTAGGGGAAGAATTGGCAGCAACATTGTACCCGCAGATAAATCGTTTGTCAGAATTAGAGAAAAAGCTAATCTCCCGACTCAGCCGCGAAGCCAATTCAGTTTCAATAGAGCAATTGCTACAAGATGCCGATTTATCGCCCTCTGAGTTATTCAACGGGCTGCAATCTTTGGGGAGGCGATCGTTAGTTGAAAGAGAAGAACAGGAGAATGAAACGCTATTCAGTGTTTGTCCTGTGGTGAGACAATATGTGCTCTCAAATCCAGTTGGTTGATACTTTCCGACAGTCCGGCAGTCCGGCAGGGTTTCAACCCCTGCCTCAAAGCTAAAGTCGGTTAAAACCGACTGCAGAGTGTGATGAAAATGCAATTAATTTTAGTCCTCTTTTAGAGGACTTTCGCTGTGAGACATGGGTTTTTAACCCCTGTCAGACTGGAAGTCAAAGGAGAGATCCGATCGCAAATATGAATACTGCTGAACCTTCATTAACTAAAACCGAATTAAGAAAATCGCTCCTCCACACCCGCAAATCCCTATCAGCACAAGAATGGAGACAAAAGAGCGCGAGCATCTGCAATCACCTGCAAAACTCGCCCCTATTCACCCAAGCAAAAACAATCCTCGCCTACTTCAGTTGTCGCCAAGAACCCGATTTAAGTCCCCTATTTGTAACTCCCCGCAAATGGGGATTTCCCCGCTGTGTCGGCAAAGAGCTATCCTGGCACATCTGGCAGCCCGGAGATGCTTTACATACTGGAGCTTATGGCATACTCGAACCCCTGCCGGATGCTTCTAAAATAGACCACTCAGAAGTAGATTTAATGCTCGTACCCGCAGTAGGCTGCGATGTTCGCGGCTATCGCTTGGGCTACGGGGGTGGCTATTACGATCGAATGCTTAGTTTAGCTGAGTGGGAATCAAAAGTTACGATCGGCATTATCTTTGAATTTGCCTTGGTCGCCCAACTACCAGTTGACTGCTGGGATAAACCGCTGCACAGCATTTGTACAGAAAGTGGTTGCAAAATTGCACAGCGAAAATCTTAAACGGGCATAAACAAATTAATTTTCCGCAATTATGCCTATATCCTCTTAATCTAGAATCTAGAATCTAAAACCTAAAATCTAAAATAGTATGGCCCAGCGCTACGTTCGAGTCAAAACAACACAAGGACACATCCATTACGGTTTACTGCAACTGGGCCACAGCGTTCAAGTATTTGATGCACCGCCCTGGTTAAAAGGACAACCAACCGATTTGGAACTTTCACCAGATACTTACCAAATTCTCGCCCCGTGCGCTCCCTCAAAAATTGTAGCCGTAGGCAAAAATTATGTCGATCACGCCGCCGAGATGGGAACCCCAGTACCGGAAGAACCCCTGCTGTTTTTCAAGCCTCCGAGTGCCGTCATCCCAGCAGGTGCAGAGATTCGTTATCCGCAGCAGTCGGAAAGGGTAGACTACGAGGGAGAATTAGCCCTGGTAATTGGCGAACATTGTACCAACTGCACTCCCGAACAAGCACACAGCAAAATTTGGGGCTATACCATCGCCAACGACGTAACAGCCAGAGATTTGCAAAAGCGGGACAACCAGTGGGCGAGGGCCAAAGGGTTCGATACTTTTTGTCCCTTGGGGCCTTGGATTGTCCGCGAACTGAGTCCTGCTGCACAACTGCAGACTTTTGTCAATGAGAGCGAGCGACCGGTACAGTCATCCCCGATCGATCGCATGGTATTTTCCCCAGACTTTCTCGTCTCCTACATCAGTCAAATTATGACCCTAATTCCCGGTGATGTGATACTGACGGGAACGCCGCAAGGAGTAGGGCCACTACAAATAGGCGATCGAGTCCGCATCGAAATTGAAGGCATCGGCAGTCTTGAAAATACAGTAGTTATTAGTAATGGGTAATTGGTAATTATCACCAACAACGGTCACCGGTCAACTGTCAACGGTCAACTGTCAACTAACTAACGAACCTGCATATAAACAGCATCCGAAAGCGGAGGAATCTCTGCATAGCGTCCCAAAAGCGACTGCACGACTGCATAGACAAATGCAGCAAAAGCGCCCAAAAACACCATGTTATACAGAGTTTCCGCAATAAATGCGACTTGAACGCCGTTAGAAAAAATCGGCAAAACCAGACCACACAGCATCAAAACAATGTCTAAAAGAATCGCCTGCATCGCATTAAAACGAATGAAGTGACTGATGTTTTCGTTTCTAACTACTCCTAAATACAGAGCAAAGAAGATAATCAAGCTAGCAAAGGGCAAACTATAAATTTGCATCAATGGAGCTAGCGGTATCAACAACAGTTGCAGGACAGGAAACTGTGTAAACAGAAACCTGCCAAAGGCAAGCCCGTCAACCAACGGGAGCAAATAAGGCAAAGAAGCAAAAATCCGGTCTGGAACAGTTGTAGATCCGCGCCAAGTCATAATGAACTCTCCTGAGTCGATCGATTAACTATGAATTCCATTAAACTCAGGATAACGCAGCAGCAGGGTTTGTGTTCCGACTCGCCCGGAATTGGCTTTTTACTCAGCGGGGAGCAGCCTCAACTACCAAGGGCAGGCTTTCTTATTTAATATTGGCAATGACGAAGCCCATTTGACACTCGTACCGATCGGGCAAATTTTCCGTAGGTTTAGCAACTGGATGTCCACAGCGAAGCTCTCCACCACTCCAGCGCGGTTGCCCAGTGCGATCTGCCAGCAAACAACTTTGGCAAACACACTGAGGGGCAAGCATCTGATTTTCCATTAAAATGACTAACATTTGATACCTCCGGCAGGTTTCACACCAGTAATTTCATTGTATGTCAGGAGTTGGGGACAAACCGCTTAACCTGAACACAACGTAATATTTATGTCAATGGTGCGAAATCCGTAGTACGGTATAAGATCCCCAATTCCCAATCCCAAAACTGTCAAGAGGTTGATTATTGTGACGGACACTAACTTAGAATTCCTTTCCAAAACCGATCCGCTGATTGCCGATTTAATCGGGCAAGAGCTCCAGCGGCAGCGAGACCACCTAGAACTCATCGCCAGCGAAAACTTTACCTCCGCAGCGGTAATGGCCGCTCAAGGCTCAGTGCTGACCAATAAATACGCCGAAGGACTGCCAGCGAAACGGTACTACGGCGGTTGCGAATTTATTGACGGCATCGAGCAAATTGCGATCGATCGCGCCAAACAGCTATTTGGAGCCGCTCACGCCAACGTCCAGCCCCACTCCGGCGCTCAAGCCAACTTTGCAGTGTTTTTGAGCTTGCTGGAACCCGGAGACGGAATTATGGGCATGGATTTGTCCCACGGCGGCCACTTGACCCACGGTTCACCGGTCAACGTATCCGGCAAATGGTTCAAAGCTTTTCACTACGGCGTCAGCCAAGAAACAGAACAGCTCGACTACGACGAAATTTTGGCACTTGCCAAAGAAAACCGACCGAAATTGCTAATTTGTGGCTATTCAGCATATTCGCGAATTATCGACTTTGAGAAGTTTAGAGCGATCGCCGACGAAATCGGAGCCTACCTGCTCGCCGACATCGCCCACATCGCCGGGTTAGTCGCCACAGGGCATCACCCCAACCCCCTTCCCCACTGTCACGCAGTCACCACCACCACTCACAAAACCCTGCGCGGCCCCCGTGGTGGCTTGATTATGACCAATGACCCGGAATTAGGTAAAAAGTTTGACAAAGCAGTTTTCCCCGGTACTCAAGGTGGGCCCTTAGAACACGTCATTGCGGGCAAAGCAGTAGCTTTCGGCGAAGCATTAAAGCCTGAATTTAAAACTTATTCCGGTCAAGTAATTGAAAATGCAAGGGCTTTAGCGGCACAGTTGCAGCAGCGGGGTTTAAAACTCGTTTCCGGTGGCACGGACAATCACTTAATGCTAGTTGATTTGCGATCGGCAAATATGACAGGCAAGCGAGCGGACCAATTAGTCAGCGGTGTGAATATTACTGCTAATAAAAATACCGTGCCTTTCGATCCGGCATCGCCCTTTGTAACCAGCGGTTTGAGACTCGGTTCGCCGGCGATGACCACCAGGGGAATGGGAACAGCAGAATTTACCGAGATTGGCAATATTATTGCCGATCGCCTGCTAAATCCAGATGATGAAAGCGTCGCAGCCGACTGCCTGCGTCGAGTAGCAGCACTGTGCGATCGCTTCCCCTTATATCCCCACTTGTACTTGAAAGTGCCGGCATTAGCTTAATTTTCCTGATCGGCAATGGGAAATTGGTAGTTGGAAGTGTACGGGTAAAAGGGTAAAAGAGCAGGAAAAGATTGAGAGTTGCCGGTAGCGATATTGACAAGCGGTTTTCACCAAAAATATCGATCGCCAATACGGTTTTTAGTAAAGATATTTGTCGGGCGGGGCTGGTTTGACTAACGGTATTTGTCGGTTGCGAAAGATACCGCTCAACTGGGCCCGCTCGCCAAATATCGACTTTTTTGCTCGCGAAAAAGTCGATATTTCAAATCGTTAATTCGAGAGTTATGAATGAAAAACCTGACAATTCGCCCCAGGGCAACTGCCATTGCGGCAAATCTCCGACTCCCAAACCCCCAGTCGCTCTTCAAGATGTTTCCTTGTTATAAGCCATCTGAAATGTAGTAGACTCTGCCTGACAGCCTAATTGCCCCGCACTATTTAAAATTGATTTCAGATGCCGTACCAGTATCTGTACCACATACTCGCTTTTCTGGTTTCTGCGATCGTCGTCCTCTGGAGTACACCAATAGTCAAAAAAATTGGTCTCAAAAGCGGGCGAGTCGATCGGCCAGGCGAGCGAAAAGTCCACAAGCGCCCTATGGTCCGCTTGGGAGGAGTTTCCATCTTTCTCGGCACTATCATTGCCCTCTTATTTGTCTGGCTCTCAGGAGGCTTCATCGATGCTAACGGACAAGTTCTCAATCCCAAAGACGAATACGAAATTTGGGGAGTCACCCTCGGCGGCATCGGATTCTTCCTCATCGGTTTAGCAGACGACCTATTTTCACTCTCGGCCTTAAAACGCTTGCTCATGCAAGTTGGCGTATCCAGCATCGTTTGGATGGCAGGCGTACAAATTGAGTTTCTGACAGTTCCCTCCTTGGGACTGACTAATATTGGCTGGCTGAGCTTGCCAATTACCGTGATTTGGCTCGTCGGCATGGCGAATGCCATCAACTGGATTGACGGTTTGGACGGTTTAGCTGCCGGAGTTTCAGGGATTGCAGCAGTTGTAATGCTGATTGTCAGTCTGGCGATGCACCAACCGGCGGCGGCCCTGATTGCAGCGGCTTTAGCTGGCGGGGCCTTGGGATTTCTGCGCTACAACTTCAATCCGGCTCAAATCTTTATGGGAGATGGCGGGGCTTATTTTATCGGGTTTACTCTCGCTGGAGTGGGAGTAATTGGGTTAGTTAAAACTACGGCTGTTACTTCTGTGTTGCTGCCATATTTAATTTTAGCTGTACCGATTTTAGATATGTCGGCGGTGATTCTCGATCGACTTCGCAACGGCAAGTCACCGTTTATTGCTGACAAGCGCCACCTTCACCACCGACTTCTACAAGCCGGACTATCCCATCGATTTGCGGTTTTATTTATTTACTCGCTGACACTGTGGGTTGGAAGTTTAGCCCTAGCTTTTTCCGTTCCCAGTGGCGTAATTTACGCTATGGGTGCAACCAGTTTGCTGGGATATGCTAGCTGGAAAGTTTGGAGACACGCTCGATAGTCATTAGTCCTTAGTCATTAGTCCTTAGTCATTAGTCATTAGTCAATGGTTAGTTGTTTGTTATTTGTTCTAATAACTAATGCCCCATGCCCAATGCCCTGTTTGGCCAATGCCCAATGCCCCATGCCCCATGCCCAGAGTCCAGTGCCCTGTTTGGCCAATGCCCTGTTTGGCCAATTCCCAATTACCAATGCCCAATTCCCCAATCTAAAATCCAAAATCTAAAATCTAAAATTGAATGGTTGCTGAAATTATTTGTGTTGGCACTGAATTGCTGTTAGGCGATATTCTTAATAGCAATGCCCAGTTTTTAGCCAAAGAATTAGCGAGTCTGGGAATCCCTCACTACTATCAAACAGTGGTGGGGGACAATCCAGAACGCATCAAACAAGTGTTAGAAATTGCCGTCAGTCGATCGCAGCTTTTGCTCTTCACCGGAGGCCTGGGCCCCACACCAGACGACCTCACAGTCGAAACGATCGCCGATTTTTTTGGGGTTCCTCTCATCGAAAAGCCGGAAATTATCGCAGATATCGAATACAAATATGCCCAGCGGGGACGCACCATGAGCCCCAGCAATCGCAAACAAGCTTTAATTCCAGAAAGTGCGGACATTCTGCCAAACCGCAGCGGTTCTGCACCGGGCATTATTTGGCAGCCGGTTTCTGACGTGACAGTAATGACATTTCCCGGCGTACCGGCGGAAATGCACTTGATGTGGCGAGAAACCGCCGTTCCTTACCTGAAAAATGGCGGCTGGTGTAGCGCCACTATTTACAGCCGCACATTAAAATTTTGGGGGATTGCTGAGTCGGCATTGGCGGAAAAAGTAGATAGTTTTCTGAATTTAACTAATCCTACTGTGGCTCCCTACGCCAATCACGGCGAAGTCAAACTGCGGATTTCGGCCCGCGCGGAGTCCTCCGTGGCTGCGAAAAACGTGATTGAGCCGATCGAACAACAATTGCGGCAAATTGCCGGCTTAGACTGTTACGGTGCTGATAGCGATACCCTCGCTTCCACTGTCGGCCAACTGTTGCTGGATGCGGGACAAACTCTTAGCGTTGCTGAATCCTGCACCGGAGGAGGATTGGGGGCGATGCTGACTGGTGTTCCCGGCAGTTCTTGCTACTTTTTAGGCGGGATTATTTCTTACGACAATCGGGTTAAGGAAGGATTATTAGGTGTTAATCCCCAAGATTTAGCCGAATTTGGCGCAGTCAGCCACCAAGTGGCAAAACAAATGGCTGCGGGAGTTCGCGCCAGCCTCAATACCGATTGGGGATTGAGCATTACAGGCATCGCCGGGCCCGGAGGCGGCACAGATGCTAAGCCTGTCGGACTGGTTTATGTCGGTTTAGCGGGGCCCCACGGGGACGCAGAAAGTTTTGAATACCGTTTTGGCGATGCCAGAGGCCGCGATTGGATTCGGAATCTGAGTAGCTGTACGGCGCTCGATCGGCTCCGGCGTAAATTATTGCTGGCAAAAGCGTAGAAAAAATCCTACGATTGGTCAATTGTCAACAGTCAATCGTAAGCTTAAGCTTTATTTAAGACTCTATACTCTGATATAATTCGGCAATTTTCCTTTTGCCTCTTGATTATCTGTAAAGATTCGTTATGATAATAAGATAGGACTGATTGGCCAATATACTGAATCTCTCCATTGCTCAAAATAACCAGCAAGCGAGAAAGCAAGTTTGACCTTTGGTTTCAAAGTCGTGCCTGCTTATTTTCAGATATTTAGCCGTCGGTTTAGCAATCTAGACTATAAAAAAAGGAGCTATCCGTTCAATGGAAGACATTGAAAAGGTGCTGGAAGAAATTAAAGAATGGGTTCGCAAGCTGATAGAAGGACTGCTGAGTCCCGATCCTGAACCGGAACTTGAACCGATTCGTATTCCTGTCAACCAACCAAGGAATCGCAGGTAGTCGGGACTGAATTAGAAGCTTAAGGTTTAAGGTTTGACGTTTGAGGTGGCAGGGTGGTTCTAAATCCCATGTCAAAACTCTCATAATTTTTGTTGCGCTGGAAATTTTAAAATTGTTAAATATCCTGGTACTTCACGGCCCTAATCTGAATCTATTGGGTCAGCGAGAACCTGGAGTTTATGGTTCTGCGACTTTAAATGATATCAACAAGTTGCTAGAACGAGAAGCGCAAGCCCTCCAGGTGCAAGTCTCAATTCAGCAGTCGAATCATGAAGGGGTGTTGGTGGATGCAATTCACTCGATGTTAGGGCAGCACCAAGGCTTATTGATTAATGCTGGAGCTTATACTCATACGAGTGTGGCAATTAGAGACGCGATCGCCGCAGTGAATATCCCTGCGGTAGAAGTTCATCTGAGCAATATTTATCGGCGGGAAGCTTTTCGGCATCACTCGTTTATCGCAGCGGTGGCGATCGGGCAAATCAGCGGTTTTGGCTCAGAAAGTTATCGGCTGGGGCTGCAAGCTCTAGTTAGTTACCTGATTAAAAATTAGAAATTTACCGATTGTAGCGATCGGATAAGGGCAGGTTTTAGATGGAAAACCAGCCCTTATATGTTTGGGTTGAATTCAAATTAATCACAAAAGTTACGCAAAGAAGGAAACCAGGAAGAATTCTAAATTACCAATTACCAATTACCAATTACTAACAACTTGAGTTAAATTCAAATGCGGCATTCCCTGTTGAGCAAGTTTCAAGGAACCATCCTAGGGGCAGTTTTAGGAGACTCTATAGGCCTGCAATACCAGAGGCAACTCGTGGGTATTCCCCCCCAAACAGAAGACTTGCAGCCGATTTTACAACTGACGAAACACCAACAATTGACCGTAAGTGGCGCAACATTGGCGTTGAATTCTGTCAACAGTAAAATCCCAACTCGCAGAGACTCATCCGCATCCGGGAGACTTGCGGTAGCGTGTGTTCAAAGTTTAATTCGGTGTAGGGGTTTAGATTTAAAAGATTGGCGCGATACTTGGGAAGCATTTGCCAAGTCGGAAATCTACCATCCCCGCAACAGTGAGTTTCAAACCCTGCTTAACCCTGGTGAAGCTGCTGTTGCTGCGCTGCCATCCGCGATGTTTTTTCACGAAAATAAAGCCAAGCTGCGAGAAAAAATCATGCTGGCGATAGAGGTTTGGCACCACGAAAACCAGCCAGAATGGGAAACAGCAATTTTAGCAGTAGCATATACGATCGCCCGCTCTCTCAAAGAAAGACTTGACCCCGCGACAGCGATCGAGCAAACACTTGCCTACCTGAAAACAGATAATGCCTTAACAGAGCTGCTGCTGCAAGTGCAAATACTACTAGAAAAGGGAGCCGATTTAGAAACAGCCGCCACTCATCTGTGCAAAAGCGCCACAGCTTTGCGAGAAAGACAGGGCGAAGGTGAAAAAAAATTACAAACCGAGTCAATTGTCAACCCTGGAAATTTCATTCCCATTGCCTTAGCTTTCTACTGCTTTTTGAACACCCCAGAAGACTTGCGCTTGTCAGTGGTGCGGGCCGCCCGCTGTGGCATAGCTGGACAAATAACCTGCGCTTTGACAGGAGCTTTGTCTGGAGCCTATAACGGCGTTGGTGCGATTCCTGTAGAATGGCGACAGGTATCTTCGGCTGAGGTTAATTCGCTGCAGCTAGCCGACGGCCGAGAACCTTCGCTCTGGGGAACTGGCAGCGATGTAAAAATTGTAGAGTTAGCAAATAACCTGTTTGCTGTTTGGGCAGGAGTTTACAGCCCAGATGCCGGACTGGATTCCGCAGCGCTAGCCCGATCGGTGGCTGCACCTTATGTCATTAGACCTCGTAAAATATAAAGTTTGGAGCTTTTAACGGTAAGGGGACACCAGAAATTAGCAATTAGCCATTAACAACTCAAAAGCGAAAGTGGAAGGAGAGCAACAATTAAAGATTAAAAAGTGAGAAATTAAATGTGAAAAATTAAATCCGACGCCCCTGCCCCAACAAGCCAGGTTTAAACGAGAATAGGGGGTTGGGAAACGAAGAATCTACGGAGAAACGGGGTTTTTAGCCCTCGCGCGCGAGTTCTGTTCAAGATGGATAAGGGAAGCAAAGAAGCTGCTTGCGTTGTGGGCCACCGTCAGGAAAGCCAACTGCTGGCGATAGTCAGACAAAGTGGCCTGGAGGGCTGAATATTCAGCCACGGTAGTTCAGATAAAATCAATCAAGATGCCTAGTCAGAAATTCTGACAAAGCTGCTGGATAACAGTGATATATCTTCGACACAAATGAATACGCTCTCCTCATTGATGCGGCAGATTGAGCAGCTAGGGGCTGCGCGCTCACTGCGCCAACACATTGCTAAAGTGCAAAATGGCTGTAGCAAAGCAGATACAGATCGCGCTGGCGGGCCTCTCCTGAGCCGTTTGTCGCGCCCGAAATGGATTCTTCCCGAGACTTTTACTACTAGATTTACAAGTAAAACCTCCAAATCAAGTCTCAAAAATCAAGCTCGTTCCCCTATGTTGGCGCTGGTAGCGGTAGTTTCCCTAAGCAGCACTCTGGGCCACCGCTTCTACAACCAGCCGAAACTGGATGTGGGGACGAAAGCTCCTCAGACGATTAAGGCTCCTGCTACTGCTAGCGTCCCCGATTACAAAACTACTGAAGAACAGCGGAAAGCAGCGCGGACAGGGGCTGTAGCGATATTAATGCTGGATTCGGCGGTCGATCGACAAATTTATCAAGAATTGCAACAATTTTTGCAGCAGGGAAGCGAGCTACGGGAGGCGGTAGGCCCGTTTCCGTTTGCGAGTACCTCGGCGCTCTCACTTGCGGTCCAGGTTTACTTGCGGGGCTGTCCCGAGTGGGAGTGGCGCTCGATTTTGGCGCAAGCGGGTGACAAAAGGGCAACTTCCGAGCGATTGAGTTTGGATTCCCCGGCAATTGCTGGGGCAACAGATAACAAGTCTCAGCAAGATGCTATCGCTCAACTGCAAGCTTACAGCCGATCGGTCCGGGCAGCAGATTTTCAAAGCCTGACAGACAGTATTTCCTCTGCTCGCCAGCGCTATCTCAATGCTGTGGAGGCGCTGGGAAAACCGTCGGTTTTGGGTCTGCCACAGATTTACGATACTTCGCTGTTTGATTTGTCCGATGAAGCTTGGCAGAAAACCCAAACCGGTATGAGTCGGGCGGCAAAAAGAATGGTGGCTCAAGGTATCCCGCAGGGGTTGCCCAAAGAGATTTTGCAAGAAGCCGTGAAGCTGCAAGTGGCTGATGAAGTGCCGTTAGAGTCCCAAGCTTTGGCGGTGGAGGGTTTAACAGCGATTTTGCAGCCAAATCTGGTGAGAGATCGCGAGGAAACCAAACAGCTAGCTGAATTAGCGGCGCAAAAGGTGAAACCGGTGATGATCGCAGTAGATCAGGGCGAGATAATTGTTGCCCAAGGACAAGAGATCTCGCAGCAAGATTTCGTGTTGCTGGACTATTTTGGTTTAAGTCGGCGGGGGGTGAATTGGCTGGGGCTGACGGGTTTTGTTTGTTTAGTCGCGGGGGCAATTGCGATCGTACTGCTGGTGGAAAGGCACTACCGCTTGCGCCGCAGAGATCATTTGCTATTGCTGCTGCTGACTTTGAGCGCGCCGGTGCTAGTGAGTTTGGGCCTGCCTTGGACGAGTTTGCCGGCGATCGGGATTTTAGCGGGCGGCTTCTACGGTTCGGCAGTGGGAGTGACTGTGGTGGGGTTGCTGTCGGCGCTGCTGCCCGTTGGCTTAAATGTGGACTTGATTCATTTGGTGGCTAGCGGGGCGGGGGGATTGCTGGGCGCTTTTATGGCCGGGCGGCTGCGATCGCGCGAGGAATTGGCTCTTTTGGGCTTGGCTGTTGGATTGACTCAGGGTACGGTTTATCTGGTGGGGACTTTGATTGCCAGCGCGGCTGCCGGTGCGATTTGGTACGTCGTGCTCGGTACGGTGGGCGCGCAAAGTTTGGCCGGTTTGGCTTGGAGCGTTGTGGCGATCGGCGTCAGCCCTTATTTGGAACACGTTTTTGACTTGATTACGCCGATCCGGCTGGCGGAACTTGCCAATCCCAACCGCCCGCTGTTGAAGAAATTGGCTGCCGAGGTTCCGGGGACTTTTCAGCACACGCTGTTTGTGGCGAGTTTGGCGGAGGCTGCGGCCCGGGAACTCGGCTGCAATGTTGAGCTGGTCAGAGCTGGAACATTATACCACGATATTGGAAAAATGCACGACCCGCTCGGATTCTGTGAAAATCAAATGGGTGGGGGCAACAAACACGATGAAATTAATGACCCTTGGGCAAGCGCGGAGATTATTAAAAAGCACGTTACCGAGGGTTTGGTGATGGCGCGGAAGCATCGATTGCCAAAGGCGATTCAGGCGTTTATTCCTGAGCACCAAGGTACAATGTTAATTGCTTACTTCTACCACCAAGCGCAGCAAATTGCTGCACAAGAAATAGAAGATTTAAAGATTGCTTTGCCAGATGCGGATAATTCAAAGTTAACAATCGCAAGTCGCCAAGTGAGGGAGGAGGATTTTCGCTACGATGGGCCGATTCCGCAGTCGCGGGAAACCGGGATTTTGATGCTGGCGGATTCTTGCGAGGCTGCTTTGCGATCGCTCAAGGATGCTACTCATGAAGAGGCTTTGAATATGGTTAATCGGATTTTGAGGGCTCGCTGGCAGGATAATCAGTTGATTGATTCGGATTTGACGCGGGAGGATATGTCTCTAATTGCGGAGATTTTTGTGCGAGTTTGGGAACAGTTCAATCACAAGCGGATTGCTTACCCTAGTGCAGTTTTCACTCCCAGGTAGGAGGAAATGTTTAGTTATTAAAAATCAGTTGGCATTTGAGTTGTGAATGAGATTGCATTGCGATTTGCCGCGCAAATAGTCATGCACTTCAGGATTGTTACTGACAATTACCACAGTTTGTTTGATTCCTCAAACTTCCCAAGAGTCGATATCTCTTTCGCCAGCTAGGTGCGATCGCAATTTTTGCCAGTCTGGGGCATCGATCGCATTTGCAAAAGCGAGGATAATATCTGCAACCGCAGCGCAGTTAACAATCCAGCGGATTTCTGGCAGTTCGTACATCACAAATAAATTTTGTGAGTTTTGAGTTCAAAAGATTTTAATTTTTCACCGCAGAGGAACGCGGATAAACGCCGATTTTTTGTGCTGATTCTATCCTTTGACTCCCGCCGCAGTTTCTGTTGGCACAATGTATTTTTGCAAGAGCAAAAATAGTCCTAAAACTGGAACAATAGAAATAATAGAACCCGCCGCAACTAAACGCCAATCTAAGGAAAATGTCCCGGCTAAATTGGCTACCCCTAAAGGTAAAGTGTAATATTCCGGTCTGTCTAAAACTAGCAGTGGCCACAGAAAGTCGCTCCAAGAACCGATAAATACGAAAATTCCGAGAGTGACTAAAGCTGGCTTAATTGCCGGAATCATGACGTGCCACCAAATGCCTAATTCGCTGCAGCCGTCGATGCGGGCGGCTTCTTCTAGTTCTTTGGGAACTGCTAGGAATGCTTGTCGCAATAAAAATATGCCGAAGGCTGAGGCTAGTCCGGGAAAGATGACGCCTAAATAACTATTTTTGAGTCCGAGTTGTACGGTCAATATGTATAGGGGAATCATGACTATTTGGAAGGGAATCATGATTGTGGAAACGATCGTGATTAAGATGGCTTCGCGGCCGCGAAATTTGAGTCGGGCTAAGGGGTAAGCGGCGAGGGCACAAAAGAGGACGTTGATGCTAACTGTGAGGCCGGCAATTAGGGTGCTGTTGAACAGGTAGCGGCCGAAGGGGTTGGTTTGCCAAACTTTGATGAAGTTTTCGAGGGTTGGCTGTTGTGGCCACAGTTGCGGGGGAAATTGAAAGATGTTTTCGTTGGGGGATTTGAGGGAGGTACTGAGCAGCCACAGCAAGGGAAACAGCATTAAAAGTGCGATCGCGCTCATGATGCTGTACGTCCACAGGGTTCTCCACGGCGAGGGAGTGTTGTTTGGGGAATTTGGTTTTTTAGTTTTGAGATTGTTCATTGTTGGGATATGATGATAAGTCCTTGCTTCGTGAGAAGCCTTGTTGTCCATAAGGGGATTATTGCCATGAAACCGTTTATTTACGAAACTATGTACATTCTGCGCCCTGATTTGGGTGAAGAAATGACAGACCAGGCGATCGCTAAATATCAAACTATTTTGCGCGATCAAGGTGCTGAAAACATCGAAACTCAGCACCGCGGCAAGCGCCGTTTGGCTTACGAAATCGGCAAGCACCGGGATGGAGTATACGTTCAAATGAACTATACAGCTCCGGGCGCTGCAATTTTTACCCTGGAGCGCGCGATGCGTCTGAGCGAAGAAGTGATTCGCTATTTGACGATCAAGCAAGATGTGCCAGATGCACCTGAAGCTGAAGCTGAAGCTGAAGTTGCCGAGTAGCATTCGTGTCAACTTAAGGTTTTCTTTAGTACCAGTCTACTGTTTGACGATTAGGGCAGCTTACTTCTCGGCCCCGGCACGCCTTTTTTAAGGGCTACGCTGTATACACAACTTGAAAAACTAACGTCAGAGTCTTTCGCTCCCCCTGGCATTCTCCTGAAAAAGACGCTAGGGGGATCTCTGGAATTGTGGGTACAGCATAGTTTTTTAAGGGCGGGACTTGATGTTAATTGAAATTATAGGTGAATGGGCGATTGTTTTTCTAGGGGAGGACGATCGCTCTTTTTTTTGGGGAGGCTGCTGGGGCTTAATCTATTTTTATCAACAAAGAAAGCTGGCTTTTTGAGGATGGCGAGGGCGATTCACTTAGCCCAACTCTATTATCTAGTTGACTACAAAAAACTTGACTATGCTTGAGCATAGCTGCTTAATCATTGTAAATCTAATTGTGATTCGCTACTTATTAAATTTACTGTTAACTAAGGCAAATTCGAGTTTCTTGAGAGGCAAAATTCTGCATCTATAACTCTGAACCAAACTATAAAGTTATTTTGGTCACTAGCAATTACGTAGTCGCTAAAAAGTGGCTCTTAGAAGACGAATATGGTCAAGTTTTGCCAACTGCTGCTTGAGGTTGGGCCTGAATCCACGAGCCAAAGCTCGATCGCACTCCCTGCTACCTCGATCGAGATTCTCGCCCCATAGCCCAATTATAAAGTTTTGTGACAATTTTAATTTGGTAGCTTTAGATACAGAATTGTCTGTTATAGTGATAGAAGAGAAGAAAAAACAAGCCCAACATTAATCTAAAGAATACGGAGGAACCGCATATGTCTACTGAAAATCAAGCTCGCTCTCTGATGATGCGCCACCACCAACTGGTGAAGAACCGGCAGCAATCCATGCTCAACCGCACCGCCACCGAAGTCGGCATGGAAGATACGCACTACTGGGGTCACATTCAAGGCAAACCGCAGCCCAGCTTTCAAGCCAGTTACGATCGCAGCCACGCCACTATGAGCTAGGCAAGCTCAATTTCGACAATTGTCTACGAAGTTATTACCTATAATTTGGAGAAACTCAGTTATGTCAACTCAAGAACAAGCCCGCAACCTGATGATGCGCCATCAACACGTCGTTAAAAACCGTCAGGAATCCATGCTGAGCCGTGTGGCTGCTGAAGTTGGTTTAGATGCTGGTTCTCCAGCGAGTATTGATCGCAAATAACTTCTTTTTTCAACGGCGAGATAGTTGAATCGAGTTTGTTGTTTGCTAGCTAAAAATTAATAATGTCAATTACAAAACCATCGCGACTTCTTCTTGAGTTCTAACTCTAGATTGGAAGCCGCGATTAGTTTTATGGGGAATTGGGAATTGGGAATTGGTAATATCTCGCTCGTACTGCTTGTATAGATAGAGAGCCGTTTGAGCAAAGGGTGAGCTAAACGAGAGTTGGATAGCCTCAAAAGTCTACATCACAAACAATAAAAGAGGTTTGTGCCGATAAACTTGATATAATCCCCTTTCAGCAGATTGAAGGCTACTAGGGAGGTCATCATGTCGGACTGGAAAGAAATTGACGGCGGAGTTACAGCACCCAGAGGGTATCGAGCATCGGGAATTACAGCGGGCTTGAAGCCTTCAGGCTTGCCAGATTTAAGTTTAATTTTGTCAGAGGTAGACGCGATCGCCGCCGGAGTCTTCACAACCTCCACTGTCCGGGCCGCTTGTGTGGACTACTGCCGCCAGCGTTTGCAAGCTAAACCCAGCGCGAAAGCAATTTTGTGCAATGCGGGACAAGCTAATGCTGCTACTGGGGAACAAGGTTTGGCAGATGCCCTCGAAAGTGCCAAATTGTTGGGAGAAGCGCTGAATATTCCTCCAGAATCTATTCTTTTGGCCTCCACTGGTGTCATCGGACAGCGGATAAAAATGGAGCCGCTGAGGGCGGGAATTCCGCGATTAGTTGCTGAGGCATCCGAAACTGGTTCCGATGCGGCGGCTAAGGCTATTTGTACGACTGATTTAGTGCCGAAAACGATCGCCCTAGAAACCATGTTTGGCGATCGACCCGTCCGCATCGGCGGCATTTGCAAAGGTTCGGGAATGATTCACCCGAATATGGCAACTATGCTGGCATTTGTAACTTGTGATGCAGCAGTGTCATCGCATTTATGGCAAGAAATGTTGAGTCGGGCCGCTAACAGAAGTTTCAATCAAATTACTGTTGACGGCGATACCAGTACCAACGATTCGCTAATTGCTTTGGCCAACGGTCAATCCCGCACGCCCGCAATTACGGAAATGGGGGCAGATGCTGAAAAATTAGAGGCGATGCTGACAGAAGTTTGCGTGCATTTAGCAAAGGCGATCGCCCGTGACGGCGAAGGTGCAACTTGTTTGGTGGAAGTGCAAGTTAGTGGCGCGCTGGATGAAGTTTCTGCGAGTAAAATTGCCAAAACAATAGTCGGTTCTTCTTTGGTGAAAGCTGCTATTTTCGGACGCGATCCGAATTGGGGCAGAATTGCGGCGGCGGCTGGGCGCGCTGGTGTACCTTTCGATCAAGAGAATTTGCGGATTCAATTAGGGGATTTTTTAATGATGGAAAACGGACAACCTAAAGAGTTCGATCGCGCTGCTGCAAGTAATTATATGAAAGCGGCTGCGGAGGGGGAATATTTGAAGGCTGATACGGTTTTAATTCAGGTTAGTGTGGGGAATGGCAGCGGTTTTGCGAAAGCTTGGGGATGCGATTTGAGTTACGACTACGTGAAGATTAATGCCGAGTATACGACTTAAATAAGTCCAGGCGGTTACAAGTCCGGGCGGTTAGAAACCGCGCCTACACAAACAAAACCAGACGAGAGAAAGTTGAAGGCAAATTTCACACAATTTAAACTAAAATCCCCCCCCCTGGGGGGAAATCCAAAAATCTAAAACTTGTGTTCAGCGAGTAAATATCAGTTTTTTTGCTTCTCCTTTGAAAATCGCTAAAGCTCTTACACCGAGCACCGTTCTATGATTTTCACTAAATATAATAGCTAAAAATCTTATTCAGACTAACTTTCAAGGCTTTTTAAACTTATTACCAATAAGTCTAATGTATCACCTTTTCCAAAAATTGCTAATGCTTATGGGAACAATTTTTCTAACAGTGTATATAGGCGCTTGTGCGTTTCTGCTTATTCGGCAGAGACAAATGATTTTTAAACCGACCTATGACACTTTAGAATTACCCTCAAATTTTAATCTCAAATATGAAGAAGTTTGGTTTTTGGGAAACACTAGGCCTAATTCACAAGACAAATTACATGGATGGTTTATTCCATCGTTAAAACCAGATACAGAAGTTGGAACTATTCTATATTTTCATGGGTCGGGAACAAATATTAGCAATCCGATTTATATTCGAGATGTGGCACAGCTCAACAAACTAGGATTTTCTGTCTTTATATTTGATTACCGAGGTTATGGTCAAAGCGGGGGAGATTTTCCCTCTGAATTTAGCATTTATGAGTAAGGATTCAGGTCTAAATTTGAGGAATTAAAGATGGTTCTTGCAGATCTGGATTAACCATCGCTTTTATAGCTT
>NZ_JAUBRB010000083.1:0-20534 GCF_036701585.1 Microcoleus sp. POL10_C6
CACTTTACCCTCGCTCTCGCGAGCGCATAACCCAGGCTACGTCAAGTGCCATCGATATATTCAGCAAGCCCTAATTATCTCTGAAGATAGAAGAACCCCAAATTAAACACCGCTAACCTATAAAACTATGAGGGCTAAAAAACTACTTAAAAATTGATTGATATAAGGAATTTTTAAGTAGAGCTTAAGATAAAAGAAAGGAAATTTATGGTATTGAGTATTATTGTTCACGGTGGAGCAAAAACCATCACAGAAGACAAGGTTGCAGCCAACAATGCAGGCTGTACCGCAGCAGCAGAAGCTGGTTGGGCAGTGCTCACAAGCGGGGGTACCGCTGCAGAAGCTGTTGAGGCAGCTATCCGGGTTCTGGAAGCTGACCAGACATTTAACGCAGGCTTTGGATCGGTTCTCAACAACCAGGGAGAGGTAGAGCTAGACGCAGCGATGATGGAAGGCGGTTCATTAGCTTGGGGAGCCCTCGCAAATGTTCAAGGGGTGCGCCATCCCATCTCTGTGGCGCGAAAGATTATGGATAAAAAACCCATGTTCTTAGTAGCGGATCATGCAGAACATTTTGCTGCAGAAAGTGGAGCCGAGATGTGTACAAAAGAAGACTTAATCGCAGATGAGCAACAGGAAGAGTGGGAGGAGGAAAAAGAAGTTATTGACCGCCCCAATACCGTTGGTTGTGTAGCTTTGGATAGTAGTGGCACTTTAGTTGCCGGTACCTCAACAGGCGGCACTATGAATAAGCCCGCCGGTCGCGTCGGCGACAGCGCCATTATCGGGTCAGGCTTGTTTGCTGACAGTCAACAGGGCGGTTGCTCGACCACAGGCGATGGCGAGTCGATTATACCAGTAGTTCTGGCTAAGACGGCGATCGACATTCTAGCGTCCGGCAAGCACCCAGACGATGCAGCGCAGATGGCTATTGAGACTCTGGCATCTAAGGTTGCCGGAGAAGCTGGGTGTATCCTCATAGACCCTCAAGGGCGGGTTGGCTGGGCGCATAACTCAACCGACATGGCTTGTGCTTATAGAACCGAAGAAATGGACAAGGTGGCTGTGTTCACTAAGAAAAAACAACTCGTCCATCATTGAAATTATTGAGGCTGCATTCTCTCTAGTTGGAGAGGGTTAAAATTCCGCAACTAATATCTTGTTTCTTAGGTATTAAGTAGCAGGACATCAATAAACATTTTTTCAATTTGTAGGGCGGGCATTGCCCACCCTACGTTTAATTATGTCGAGCTACTTAGTGGCCGAGAAAACAGTTCAATTCAAACTCGACTTGAAGGTTTCTTATGAACTCCACATACGATTTTCCTTACTTTCAGGGGAATTCTCTTTCCGATTTGTTTGCTCCAGACATCACAGATTCACGTTATGCGTTCATCCTAAATTACCCTGCAACTGCCAGTTGGGCTGCTTACCCCAACAGGAAAAAATACTTTATTCAAGACGGCAGCAGTGAAGCCACCAAAACTTCTTTCGACAAGATTGGTCAGAAGGAACCTTGGAAAAATCTGGCTGTGTTAGGCGATGCCATCCCAGGGATTGTGATTAATGAGCCGCCGAACTCGCTGATTGACTATTGGCGGGAGCATTTTGGCTTCAGCTACAGCAGTATGGAGATGATAGACTGCTCAACTTACCTCGATGATCTCAGCGTAAGCGATCGCTTTGACAAACTCCTGACTCTATTTCCCTTCGACAATCTCAAACCAGAAAAACACGCCGTCCATCCTGACATCCACTACCACTTGCTTAGCAAAGCAACGCTAGCAGAATTAGGCGTGCAATGTCCGAAATACCAAACCTACAATCTGCACGAAGTCAATCTCGAAAGCATTCAGTTACCAGAGCAATTCCCCTACTTGATTAAAACATCCCACGGACTTTCTGGAGAAGGCACTTATATTATCAAAAGCGCCAGCGATCTGAACTACTGCTTGCAGGAAGTGAGGAAATATCTCGATATTAAGTTGCTGGATACGATTATTGTCTCGGAATTCGTCAAGAATGAAGTGCAGAACTTTTGCGTGCAGTTCTATGTAAGCAAAACCGGAAATATCACGCTCATCGGCACTACCAGTCAACTTGTCACCCCAGAAGGTAGCTATTTAGGGGGACTAATTCACTACCGCGAAACCGACATGAGTAGGTTTTTTGAGATGATTGCCGCTATTGGTAAATATGCTCACCAACAGGGTTATTTCGGCGTTATTGGCTTCGACGTGCTGGAAGACTCAGAGGGACTGTTGTATGCCATTGATGCCAATTTCCGAGTTAATGGCTCGACTCCGCTTTGCTTACAGCGCCATACCTTACTGGGGCGGGGAAAGGAGGTGGCTAAATATTCCAGTGACTGGCGAATGGATGGGACTTTGGAATCGATTCTTGTCACTCTGAAACCAGAACTCGATCGCAAGGACTTGATAATCCTGTCGGCTTTAGAGAAGGTTAAATACGGAAAAATCTACACAGAAATTTACGGGATAGTTGCTGGTGAGGATATGGAGGAAATGCAGCAAATTGAGCAGAACTTGCACACTAAGGGATTGCAGCAATTGGGTTAATATTTACTCTACCGCTTGCAGCGGTTATGGGGTTTTCCCCCTCATCTGGCGCGCACCACCAACACCGAACAAGGAGCTTCAGCGACAACTTCCGCACTCACCGAACCCTCCAAAATCCGCTTTAAACCAGTCAAACCCCGACAGCCGATCGCAATTAAATCCGCCTTATAGATATGAGCCAAACGGACAATTTCTTCTGCAGGTTGTCCCGAAACAATCTCCAATTCGCTCTGGCAAGGCAACTTTTCCTGATAAGATTGCAGCAACTTCTCTACCTCTCGGTAAGCAATCTCATCTCCCTGAGCGTGAGGTCGATCGACAACCGCGTCAAAATCCGCCGTACCAGAACTGACAACATGAACTAGAATCACCTTTGCCGTTGGTTCTAGCTGAAATTGTCCTACAACTTGCAGTACCTGAGTCGCTAACTCTGAATTGTCGATCGCTACCAAAACAGTATTCAATACCATTCACCTTTAAATTTCAGATATTTAGACTTTAAATTTTCGTTGATTGTCGCCTACTGTCCACAATTTCGCGCTCCCACCAACATTATTATTATCTACCCAGAAACCCGGTTTCTTAACATAATTGCGTCATTTAAGCAAGATACTTGAAGAAACCGGGTTTCTTAAGCCCGGAGTGCGTCAGTAGGTAGGTGCAAATAAACTGGGCCACTTGTCACAGAATGTAAAGTTAGCATAATCGCCAGCGAATTGCTTCGTTTCACTGGCTTTGGACTAATTATGTATTTTCCCACTCATCTACTTAAATCTCGATCGCCAATCTCAAATCTACCATCTAAAACTCACCCTTTCCCTCATTTTCAGTCCGCAGCCGCACCGAATCAGCGTGAGAAGGAAGCCCCTCTGCTTCGGCTAACACATTAATCGCCCTACTCACCTTCTTAAGTGCAGCAGGCGAATATTGAATCAAACTCGAATGCTTCATAAAAGTTTCGACACCAAGCGGCGACGCATAGCGCGGAGCCCCAGAAGTCGGCAAAGTGTGATTCGGGCCAGCCAAATAATCACCTACAGCTTCCGGCGTCGAGCAGCCCAAGAAAATCGCCCCAGCGTGGCGAATTTGGTCGAGCAAAGCCCAAGGATCTGCAACTTGCAATTCCAAGTGTTCGGGCGCAAACTCGTTAGAGAGTTCCGCCGCCGCTTTGAGCGAGTCAACTACCACGACTAAACCATAGTTGACGATCGCCTTTTCTGTTAAAGTTCGGCGCGGGTGATTTGCCAACTGTCTGTCTACCTCAGCCACCACCTTCCTAGCCAGCACCGAATCCGCCGTCAGCAAAATTGCCGACGCCATCGAATCGTGTTCAGCTTGAGCCAACATATCCGCAGCCACGTGCACAGGATTCGCCGAACCATCAGCAATAATCAGCACTTCCGACGGGCCAGCCAGAGAATCGATCCCCACAGTCCCGTAAACCAGTTTTTTAGCCAGGGTGACGTAAATATTCCCCGGCCCAGTAATTAAATCCACCTTCGGAATAGTTTCCGTACCGTAGGCCAAAGCCGCGATCGCCTGCGCCCCGCCTACCCGATAAATCTCATCAACTCCCGCTTCCTGAGCCGCTACCAGCACCGCAGGATTCATTTTCTTTTCCTGTCCGGGGGGAGTACACATCACCAGTCTCGGCACCTTGGCGACCTTCGCAGGAACCGCATTCATGATCACCGAGCTTGGATAGGACGCCTGACCGCCAGGAATGTAGATTCCCGCTCGATCGACCGGGGTGTAGCGCTTGCCCAAAACAATCTCGTCATCGCCAAACTGCACCCAAGACTTGGGTACGCGCTGTCGGTGAAACGCTTCTACCTGTTTGCAAGCCAGCCGGATGGCATTTAATAATTCTTTCGACACCTGCTGATAAGCAGCATCCAATTCGGCGCCACTCACCCGTAAATCTTCCACATTTAGGGTCATGCGGTCAAATTCAGCAGTGTAGTGCAGCACAGCCTGATCGCCTCTGCGCCTTACAGCTTGCAGCACCTCCCGCACGGTGGCTTCTTTGTGAACGACAAGTTCGTCATGGGTGCGATCGCAGATCCGTCGCAGTTCAGCTTGTGCCTCAACCCACTGAGTAATGATTCGCAGCATGGAGATTAGGAATGCCGTCTATAACTTCACTAACATTTGCTTGACAATTGGGGATTTTTGTGGGGATCTCCTAGAGAAGTAGGCCACCACCAGTCCACAAGCTTAAACCGCGAGAGTCGCGGCCTTTTCCAAGGCTTCAGTGCAGCGTTTAAATCTCTGTCGAGGATTTTGCAACACTGAGGACAAGTCACGACCTTCTCTAGGAATTGCCCGCCAGAGAACCGGGTGCGGAGGGAGAGGGTGGGAACGCAGAGGGGGAGAGTGTCCGACCCCGATAATATCCGAGAGGGAGAGTGTTCGAGCGGGAGAATTTTGGTTCTGCCTTCTAGCTTCTACCTTCTGATCCGGCTGTCTTCTACCTTCTACCTTCTACCTTCAGCTTTTTACCTTCTACCTTCGGTAAGTGCTTCTTGCCGAAGCCCAAATAACCCGTATTCTTTGTTATAGCTTAACTTGGATTTTTCAGAGAATTGGATTTTAAGCAAAATAGGTGCTATATTAGTTTTTCCAACACCTGATAATTTTTTTATAAAAAAACGCCAAATTATTGTATACTTGAAAATTGCGCGCAAGAAACCGTGACTTTAACTCGTGACGGTGGAAACACCGCAAAACGCCTCCTTAACATCCGTGTCATACCTTTGGGTATTGTCAGGGGTAAATAACAGGCAGTTAAATGAGTCAATAAAAAATTATTGCGCGGGCGTCGCCAAAAAGTAGCCACAGACTCAGCTCAATCTGAGCAAATGGAGAGTGGCTGTCTCACTCCGCCCTTAAAAATCAAGCTTTTTGCGGATTGCTCCCGAAAAGGTTGTCCTTCAAAATCCCCGTGTCTTGAGACTGTCTTGAGACTAGGGTGTATCAATGAATACCTACTTCCAGCAACTGAACTATGGCAAATATTAAGTCCGCCGTCAAACGAGTCAAAATCGCCGAACGTAACCGCTTGTACAACAAATCTTACAAGTCAGCGGTCAAAACTTTGATGAAGAAATATTTCGCTGCCGTAGACAAGTACGCCGCAGCTCCGAGCCCGGAATTAATGCAAGAAGTTCAGCAGCGAATGTCCGAGGCCTACAGCAAAATTGACAAAGCTGTCAAAAAAGGTGTACTCCACCGCAACAACGGCGCTCGCAAAAAGTCCCGCTTGGCAAGAACCCTCAAGCCGCACGAAGTATCGGTAGCATCTTAAGGAAGCAGAAAGTTCGGCAACGAAGCAGTGTACAAGATTGAAGGGATGGATGTTGAGGGAAGAAGTCAAGCGTGAAGAAGTCCAGCGTGAAGCAGGAAGAAGGAAGAAAGAAAACGGAAGATTTTTCCCACACACTCTCTCCCACTCCCACTCCCAGACTCTCTCACTCCCCCCTCGCACTATCCCACCAGGACTCTCCCGTATCACCTCTAATCTGCTTCCCCCATGCAGCTCATCGACACTCACGTTCATATCAACTTTGAAATCTACAAATCTGAGTTAGAAGCCATTCGAGAACGCTGGCGCGAAGCTGGTGTAGTTCGGCTGGTTCATTCTTGTGTAGAGCCAGAAGAGTTTGCCGGCATTCAAGCAATCGCCAACCAGTTTGCAGAAGTGTCCTTTGCGGTGGGACTCCACCCCCTAGATGCCGAGAAGTGGAAAGACGAGACTGCAAGCCAGATTAGGGAATTAGCAAGTTCGGACTCTAGGGTAGTGGCGATCGGCGAAACCGGACTGGACTTTTATAAAGCTGACGATCGAGAACACCAGTTTAAAGTGTTTGAGGCACAGCTTGAAATCGCCCAGGAACTTGACAAACCAGTCATTATCCACTGTCGCGACGCCGCCGCCCCAATGGCCGAAATGCTGAGGAACTTTTGGCAAACACGGGGGCCAGTGCGCGGGGTTATGCATTGCTGGGGAGGCACACCCGAAGAAACCCAGTGGTTCTTAGACCTAGGTTTCTACATTAGTTTTAGCGGAACAGTCACCTTTAAAAAAGCCTTGCAAATACAAGAATCAGCTTGTATGGTAAATAGCGATCGCATCCTAGTCGAGACAGATTGCCCTTTTCTCGCCCCCGTACCCCAGCGGGGAAAACGCAACGAACCAGCCTATGTCTACTACGTAGCCGAGCAAGTTGCTAAATTGAGAGGAGTTTCTCTCTTAACTTTGTCCCAGCAGACAACCGAAAATGCCTGTCAGCTATTCGGCTTTTCAGTTTAGTTATAGCAGAACAGAGAAACGAGGAAAACAGGTCGATTTAGGAGCCAGCGCTCAGGACAATCCCATTTCTATCCTGCCAGAAAAACCGGATTCATCCTTTATTGGAGATTCTTTTGGCGTTGCCTGTTGCGATCGGATTTGCGTCCTATAATAAAAAGAACCAACCGATCGGGCGTTGGCTTAGTATCCGCGACTACGATGTCGTCCAGGAACTACCAACACAACGCGAGTACGCTAACCTTCGGGATCGGTCAAAACTTCACGCAATACCTCAAACTTACACACTCAAACTTACACATCAGAAGAAACTTGGAACCTCAGCAATTTGGCAATAGCTGTCAAGTCAATTTTAGGAGTCAAAAGTGTAGGGAATTCACCCCGGGATACTACGAGATCAGAGCTAAAAGCATCTCGATCGAAACTAAAATCCGCACAAAAATACTGCGACCTACCAGCAATAATAACCGTTGCAGCAGTTGGCAGGCGATCGAAAACATCATATAAATTCTCTCACACAATCCATCAAAAAAACGCAACAAGGTAAAAAAGCCCAGCCTTGGCGCCATGTAAAAAGCTAGAGCCACTGCGGAAAAAGGACACCCATGACCACTAAAGATTACACAGAATTCGCCTTCACCTTGCCCGACCTGATCGAAATCCAGCGGGCAAGTTTTCGCTGGTTTCTAGAAGCCGGGCTGATCGAAGAACTCGACAGCTTCTCCCCGATTACAGACTACACGGGCAAGCTGGAACTCCACTTCATGGGCAAAGACTTCAAACTCAAGCGCCCCAAATATGATGTGGACGAAGCCAAGCGCAGGGACAGCACCTACTCGGTGCAAATGTACGTCCCCACCCGCCTGATTAACAAAGAAACAGGGGAAATCAAAGAACAAGAAGTCTTCATCGGCGACTTGCCGTTGATGACCGAGCGCGGCACTTTCATTATCAACGGCGCCGAACGGGTCATCGTCAACCAAATCGTGCGTTCCCCCGGCGTGTACTACAAATCGGAAACCGACAAAAACGGTCGCCGTTCCTATAACGCCTCGCTCATCCCTAACCGTGGCGCGTGGCTCAAGTTCGAGACAGACAAAAACGATTTAGTCTGGGTCAGAATCGACAAAACCCGCAAACTCTCAGCCCAGGTGCTGCTCAAAGCCCTAGGACTCACAGACGGCGAAATCTACGACTCACTCCGCCACCCGGAATACTTCCAAAAGACGATCGAGAAAGAAGGACAATTCGGCGAAGAAGAAGCTTTGATGGAGCTCTACCGCAAACTCCGTCCAGGCGAGCCCCCCACCGTGGCGGGCGGCGAACAGCTCCTCAACTCGCGCTTTTTCGACCCCAAACGCTACGATTTGGGCCGAGTCGGCCGGTACAAACTCAACAAAAAATTGCGCTTGACAGTCCCCGATACAACGCGGGTGCTGACATCGCAAGATATCTTGACCGCGATCGACTACTTAATTAACCTCGAATTCGACATCGGCTCCACCGACGACATCGACCACTTAGGCAACCGTCGCGTCCGCAGTGTCGGAGAACTGCTGCAAAACCAAGTGCGCGTCGGACTCAACCGCTTAGAACGGATCATCCGCGAAAGAATGACCGTCTCGGATGCCGACTCCCTCAGCCCCGCTTCTCTGGTCAACCCCAAACCGCTGGTAGCAGCAATCAAGGAATTCTTCGGTTCCTCCCAGCTATCGCAGTTCATGGATCAAACCAACCCTCTGGCTGAACTGACTCACAAACGTCGGCTTTCCGCCTTGGGCCCTGGAGGTCTGACTCGGGAACGCGCCGGGTTTGCAGTACGGGACATTCACCCGTCCCACTACGGCCGGATTTGCCCGATCGAAACACCAGAAGGTCCCAACGCCGGTCTGATCGGTTCCTTGGCAACCCACGCCCGCGTCAACCCTTACGGCTTCATCGAAACTCCTTTTTATCCAGTAGAAAAAGGACGGGTGCTGCGCGACAAAGCCCCTGTTTACATGACAGCCGACGAAGAAGACGATTTGCGCGTCGCCCCCGGAGACATCAGCCTCGACGAAAACAACAACCTCTTGGGCGAAACCGTAGCCGTCCGCTACCGCCAAGAGTTTACTACCACCACTCCGATGCAGGTGGACTACATGGCGATTTCGCCCGTGCAAATCGTCTCCGTAGCGACATCGCTGATTCCGTTCTTGGAACACGACGACGCCAACCGAGCTCTGATGGGATCGAATATGCAGCGGCAAGCTGTGCCGCTACTGAAACCAGAACGGCCCCTAGTTGGTACGGGCTTGGAAGCTCAGGCCGCCCGAGATTCCGGGATGGTTGTGGTTTCCCGGATCGACGGCGAGGTGATTTACATCGACGCTACCCGGATTATTGTCAAACCCCTGGCTGTAGATGCCGAATCGAATTCCAGCGAAGAACATTTCCTGATTAAGGAATACGACGATCTCAAAGTCAAACAGCCCTCGGTTTGGAAGCAAAAATATGCTGGCTGCATCGAACACGAACTGCAAAAATATCAGCGTTCTAACCAAGATACTTGTTTAAACCAGCGTCCGCTGATTTATGAGGGCGATCGCGTCGTAGCAGGTCAAGTGCTCGCCGACGGTTCCTCCACCGAAGGGGCAGAACTCGCTCTGGGTCACAACATCCTCGTAGCTTATATGCCTTGGGAAGGCTACAACTACGAAGACGCGATGCTAATCAGCGAGCGTTTAGTGTACGAAGATGTGTACACTTCGATCCACATTGAAAAATACGAAATCGAAGCCCGTCAAACTAAACTCGGCCCAGAAGAAATCACCCGCGAAATTCCTAACGTCGGCGAAGACGCGCTGCGCCAGCTAGACGAACAAGGAATTATCCGCAAAGGTGCCTGGGTAGAAGCCAGCGACATCCTAGTCGGCAAAGTCACCCCCAAAGGCGAATCCGACCAACCGCCGGAAGAAAAACTGCTGAGGGCAATCTTCGGCGAAAAAGCCCGCGACGTGCGCGACAATTCCCTCCGCGTCCCTAACGGCGAAAAAGGCCGCGTGGTGGATGTGCGGGTGTTTACCCGCGAACAGGGCGACGAACTGCCCCCCGGCGCCAACATGGTCGTCCGCGTCTACGTAGCTCAAAAGCGGAAGATTCAAGTCGGCGACAAAATGGCCGGCCGCCACGGAAATAAGGGTATTGTGTCCCGGATTCTGCCGATGGAGGATATGCCTTATTTGCCCGACGGGACTCCGGTTGACATAGTGCTCAATCCCTTGGGCGTACCGTCGCGGATGAACGTAGGTCAGATTTTTGAGTGCTTGCTGGGATGGGCGGGCGAAAATCTGTCGATGCGGTTCAAGATGGTGCCTTTTGATGAAATGCACGGCGCTGAAAAGTCGCGGGAAACCGTACACGGCAAGCTACAGGAGGCACGCGAAAAAACTGGCAAGCCTTGGGTGTTTAACGAAAAGCACCCCGGCAAGACTATTGTCTACGATGGCCGAACTGGGGAACCGTTCGATCGCCCGATCACAGTCGGCATCGCTTATATGCTGAAGCTGGTTCACTTGGTAGACGATAAGATCCACGCCCGTAGCACAGGCCCTTACTCGCTGGTAACGCAGCAGCCTTTGGGCGGCAAAGCGCAGCAAGGGGGTCAGCGGTTCGGAGAAATGGAAGTCTGGGCTCTGGAAGCGTTCGGCGCAGCTTATACTTTGCAAGAGTTGCTGACTGTGAAGTCGGACGATATGCAGGGGCGGAATGAAGCGCTGAATGCGATCGTCAAAGGCAAAGCTATTCCGCGCCCCGGTACGCCGGAATCTTTCAAGGTGCTGATGCGGGAGTTGCAGTCTTTGTGCTTGGATATTGCTGTGCACAAGGTGAATACGTCCGACGAGGGCAGCGAGCACGTTGAGGTGGATTTGATGGCAGATGCTGGGGGCAAGCGATCGCCCTCCCGGCCTACTTACGAATCGCTTTCTCGTGACGAACTTGACGAGGATTAGGCATTAAAGATTAAAGATTAAAGATTAAAGATTTTTTGACAGCCTTCAATTCTTTAATTTTTAATCGACAATCTAAAATTAAAATGCCTCAGCAGTGTTCGTACCACTGCTGAGGCGAATCAACGCTCTAAACAGGAGAGACGCTGACATGACTATTGTAACAGTTGTCCCAGGAATTCAAGGAGAAGTTGACCGGGCGACGGGCTGTATTAACTGGCAAGGGAGCAAGCTGAAAAATGGTTACGGGCGCAAGTGGATCGAGGGCAAAACGGTATTAGTCCACCGATTAGTGCTCGAATCAAAAATACCAGGATTTCTAGATTCCGGTTATTTTGCTTGCCACATCTGCGACAATCCAAGCTGCATCAACCCAGCACATCTCGTAGCTGGAACTGCGGCTGAGAATACGCAGCAGATGATGGGGCTCGCTCGCAAAACTCCCCGACGCAAAAGTATTCCCGGTATTGGTAAACTATCGATCGAACAACTGCGGGAAATTCAGCGTAAATATTTAGCTGGAACCACCAAAAGCCACCTAATAAAAGAGTATGGCGTACAGTATGACACTATTACTAAGATACTTCAGGCAAAAATCCCCCATAACTTCACTACAGTTCCCCCCGGTTTTGTAGGAGAAATTCAAGACAGCGGCTGCATAATTTTTCAAGGTGCAAAGGATGGTCAAGGTGGTTATGGCAGGTACTTTAAAAATGGGAAATCCCAATCAGTTACTCGTGCTGTTTTAGCAGAGAAATTAGGATGTGAAATTCCCACTTCGATGGATGCTTGTCATACCTGCGATAATCCCAGTTGTATTAATCCAGAACACCTTTGGGGTGGAACTCGCACTCAAAATTTATTAGATGCTTCTAAGAAAGGACGCACTCAAGGCAAAAGTCATCCCCTTTCCAATGCCAAATTAGACTGGGAAAAGGTGCGAGAAATTAGGCAAAAACTAGCAGCAGGAGAGAGAGTGAAGGATGTAGCTCAAGAATACAGTGTTGGTCGCAAAACCATACACGATATTAAGTATCACGTCACTTGGAAGGAAGCAGGCGAAGAGGTTCCAGTTCCTCGCATGGGTGGATATCTCGATCGCAAATTGACTTTCGAGCAAGCTCTTGAGGTACGAAAAAGAATTAGAGCGAGAGAATCAATCTCTAAAATCGCTGATGACTTTGGAGTATCGTCAAGTGTCATCTCTGATATTAAAAATCACGTCACATATAGAGGAGTATAACATTGATTTAAGCCGTGAAACAAGCAACCAAAAAAGATAAACAACCACAAATAATCGACTGTAAATTATTAATTGGAGTCAAGAATGGCTAAAATAGAACAACGCTTTGATTACGTCAAGATTGGGTTAGCTTCACCAGAAAGAATTCGACAGTGGGGAGAGAGAACTTTACCCAACGGTCAGATTACTGGAGAGGTGACAAAACCGGAGACCATAAATTATCGCACGTTAAAACCTGAAATGGATGGCTTGTTTTGCGAGCGCATTTTTGGGCCTGCAAAAGATTGGGAATGTCATTGTGGGAAGTACAAACGAGTTCGCCATAGAGGCATTGTTTGCGAAAGATGCGGTGTAGAAGTCACTGAATCTCGCGTCCGCCGTCACCGGATGGGATTTATCAAATTAGCAGCTCCAGTAGCTCACGTTTGGTATCTCAAAGGCATCCCGAGTTACATGGCAATTCTGTTAGATATGCCGCTCCGAGATGTGGAACAAATCGTTTATTTCAATGCCTACGTTGTCCTCAATGCAGGTAATGCCGAAAAACTGCAATACAAGCAATTGCTCACGGAAGATGCTTGGTTGGAAATTGAAGACGAACTTTACAGCGAAGATTCCACGCTGACGGGCGTAGAAGTAGGCATAGGTGCTGAAGCTTTGCAAGTTTTGCTGCAAAATATTCCGCTAGAAAGTGAAGCGGAAAAGTTGCGGGAAGATATTGCTAATGCTAAAGGTCAAAAACGGGCAAAGTTAATTAAACGCTTGCGGGTAATTGACAACTTCATCGCTACGGGATCTCAACCCGATTGGATGGTACTCAACGTGATTCCGGTGATTCCCCCGGACTTGCGGCCGATGGTGCAGTTAGACGGCGGGCGTTTTGCAACGAGCGACCTCAACGACCTCTATCGGAGAGTCATCAACCGCAATAACCGCTTGGCGAGACTGCAAGAAATTCTGGCACCAGAGATTATCATCCGCAACGAAAAGCGGATGCTGCAAGAAGCTGTGGATGCGCTGATTGACAACGGTCGCCGGGGCCGGACAGTGGTGGGGGCAAACAACCGCCCGCTGAAGTCGCTGTCGGACATCATTGAAGGGAAACAAGGTCGCTTCCGGCAAAACTTGCTGGGGAAACGGGTTGACTACTCCGGGCGTTCGGTGATTGTGGTGGGGCCGAAACTGAAAATTCATCAGTGCGGTTTGCCGAGGGAAATGGCGATCGAACTTTTCCAGCCTTTCGTAATCCACCGCTTGATCCGCCAAGGATTGGTCAACAACATCAAAGCTGCCAAAAAACTGATCCAGCGCAACGATCCCAGTGTTTGGGACGTGCTTCAGGAGGTGATTGAAGGACACCCGGTAATGCTAAACCGGGCGCCGACGCTGCACCGTTTGGGGATTCAAGCCTTTGAGCCAATTTTGGTGGACGGGAGGGCTATTCAGCTTCACCCGCTAGTCTGTCCGGCTTTTAACGCTGACTTTGACGGCGACCAAATGGCAGTGCACGTGCCTTTGTCTCTGGAATCTCAGGCGGAAGCGCGCTTGCTGATGCTGGCTTCTAACAACATTATGTCGCCGGCAACCGGAAGACCGATCGTTACTCCTTCTCAAGATATGGTGCTCGGTTGCTATTACTTGACAGCCGAAAATCCTGACGCTCAAAAAGGAGCCGGTCACTATTTTTCCAACCTTACCGACGCGGTTGTAGCTTACGAACAAGGAATCGTTGACTTGCACTCTTATGTGTGGGTGAGGTTTCAAGGCGCTATAGAAAACGCAGAACCAGAGGGAGAACCGCTGAAAGTGGAACGCTCTACCGACGGTATAGTGACGAAAGAATACAAGTTCCGCCGGGTTCGGGAAGACGGAGAGGGCAAGGTTCTCAATCAGTTCATTCGCACTACCCCGGGCCGGATTATCTATCACCAAACCATCGAATCGGTAATTAACAATTAGAAAGGGGTAAGGGGTAAGAGGTAATTGATAAGAGGTAATGGGTAATAACTGAGAAATAATCGCTAACAAATAATAGTGATTGCAACCGGAAAATTCACCCATTACTACTTACAAATACTTTCAGCGACGCGGTGACTGAGCAAAGTCTAAGGGCAGTAAAAGTTACCAATTACCAATTAAGTAAGTAGGTGCAAATAAACTTTATTATGGGAAGGGCAGGTGAGTCGATTCATCTCCTAGCCGAAGCTCCGGTTCCTTATACGCTAAACCAGCCCCTACAAAAGGCTCGTTGTTTTTTCCCGTCGCTGTACTTATCAATTACCACTTACCACTTACCAATTACCAATACTTCGGCTACGTTCTGAAACCTTGGGCTTCGCTCAGGAGAACCGATGTCGAACGGCAGTAAAAGTTACCAATTACCACTACTCAGAAAAATGACAGAAAATAAGGAAATTGTTTTTCGCAATCGAGTTGTTGACAAAGGTCAGCTCAAAAAATTAATCTCTTGGTCTTTCATGCACTACGGAACGGCCCGTACAGCGCAAATGGCAGATAAACTCAAAGACTTGGGTTTCCGCTTTGCGACACGAGCGGGAGTTTCGATTAGCGTAGACGACCTGCAAGTGCCCCCGTCAAAACGATCGCTCCTCGATGCCGCCGAAGAAGAAATCCGCATCACCGAACAAAAATACACCAGAGGTGAAATCACCGAAGTCGAACGCTTCCAAAAAGTAATCGACACCTGGAACAGCACCTCAGAAGACCTCAAAGACGAAGTAGTCAAAAACTTCCGAGCCACAGACCCCCTAAACTCCGTCTACATGATGGCCTTCTCCGGGGCGCGGGGAAACATTTCTCAAGTGCGGCAGCTAGTCGGAATGCGCGGACTGATGGCTGACCCCCAAGGAGAAATCATCGACTTGCCAATTAAAACCAATTTCCGCGAAGGACTCACCGTCACCGAATACATCATCTCTTCCTACGGTGCGCGCAAAGGCTTGGTAGATACAGCCTTGCGGACAGCAGACTCTGGCTATCTTACCCGTCGTTTGGTGGATGTATCCCAAGACGTAATTGTGCGGGAAGTAGACTGCGGCACCCAGCGCGGAATTCGAGTACGGCCGATGACGGACGGAGCAACCGTGCTGATACCCCTCAAGGACAGGCTCCTAGGGCGGGTATTCGCCAAAGATGTGGTGCACCCCAAAACCGGGGAAATCGTGTCTTACGGCAGCGAAAAAGCCGTCCGAAATCAGCCAATTACCGAGGAGTTGGCGACGGAAATTGGTAACGCTGGGGTGGCAGAGGTGTATTTACGATCGCCCCTGACTTGTGAATCTACCCGATCGGTTTGTCAGCACTGCTATGGCTGGAGTCTCGCCCACTTGAAAATGGTGGACATGGGAGAAGCGATCGGGATTATTGCAGCTCAGTCGATCGGGGAACCGGGAACCCAGCTCACCATGCGTACCTTCCACACCGGCGGCGTATTCACTGGAGAAGTCGCGAAACAAGAACGCGCACCGTTCCCCGGTGTAGTGAAATTCAAGAACTTGCGTACTCGCTCGTTCCGCACCAGACACGGCGAAGAAGCACTGGTGGCAGAAAACAACGGCAAACTTGTATTTGAGGGCGACGGTTTTGAAGAAGGGAAATCCGGCGCCAAAAATCAAAAGCTGAAAATTGAATTGGCGATCGTCCAGGGTTCTACTCTGATGGTCAAAGACGGACAGCGTGCCATTCCCGGTCAAGTTTTGGCAGAAGTGCCGATCGTCGGTCGCGCCGCCCGCAAAACTACGGAAAAAGTGACTACAGACGTGGCTTCCGACTTAGCCGGAGAAGCCAAATTTGCTGATTTGGTGCCAGAAGAAAAAACCGACCGCCAAGGGAATACCACCCGCACAGCCAGCAAAGGCGGGCTGATTTGGATTCTTTCAGGAGAGGTCTACAACTTGCCCCCTGGCGCGGAACCAGCAGTGAAAAATGGCGATCGCATTCCGGCCGAAAGCGTGATTGCCGAAACTAAACTCGTCTCCGAACACGGTGGCGTAGTCCGCATCGCTGACCCCAGAGAAATTGAAATTATCACCGCCCAAGTCCTGCTCGACCAAGCAGTCGTGCGAGCTGAAAGTGCAGGCGGCCGCGACCACTACACGATAGAAACATCTTCTAAGCAGCGGTTTTCCCTGAAGACGGCTCCTGGGAGCAAAGTGATTAACGGGGAAGTCGTCGCCGAACTGCTCGACGACAGCTACCGCACAGCTACAGGGGGCATTGTCAAGTACGGCGGGGTGGAAGTCCACAAGCGCGGCAAAGCTAAACTTGGCTACGAAGTGGTCAAAGGCGGCACTCTGCTCTGGATACCGGAAGAGTGCCATGAGGTAAATAAAGATATTTCATTGCTGCTGGTGGAAGACGGCCAGTACGTTGAGGCCGGTACAGAAGTCGTTAAGGATATTTTCTGCCAAACCAGCGGGGCAGTGGAAATCACTCAGAAAAATGACATCCTCCGGGAAATTGTGATCAAACCGGGCACACTCCATGTAGTAGACCGCCCGCCACTAACATTTGGGGAAGGTCAAATCGTCAACGCAGGTCAAGAGATTTTCCCTGGCTTGATTGCCGAAGAGTTGGGCTATGCGGAGTATATCGAAACTCCCGAAGGCCCGGCTTTGCTGCTGCGGCCTGTGGTGGAGTTTCCAGTGCCGGATAAGCCACCTGTGCCTTCTCAAACGGCGCTCAATGAGTCAATCTCTTTGAAAGCGGTGCAGCGACTTCCTTATAAGGATGGGGAGCGCGTCAAATCTGTCGAGGGATTGGAACTGCTGCGGACTCAGCTTATTTTAGAAATAGGTTCGGGAGCTCCGCAACTGGCGGCGGATATCGAGCTGCTGCCGGATGAGGATGATGCTATGGCTTTTGGGGCGGACGGTTCGGGCCCGGCTTGGGGTTCGCCTGAAGACGCTAGTGCGTCGCAAGAGTTGGCGATGGCTGTGGCTGATGGGGGCGATCGAGTTTCCAAGACTTTCCGCTTGCAGCTAGTGATTTTGGAATCGCTAGTGATTCGGCGGGACGTGTCTGCCGATCCGACTCAAGGCAGCACTCACACGCGGCTGTTGGTCGAAGATGGGCAGTCGATCGCACCTGGGGCAGTAGTCGCCCGCACAGAGATTCTCTGCAAAGAAGCGGGTATCGTTCGAGGCATCCGTGAGGGGCATGGTGAACCAGTGCGCCGACTGTTGGTGATGCGAGATGCGGATTCTATTTCGATCTCTGTGGCAGGTACGCCGGATGTGAGTCCGGGTCAACTGCTGGTAGCTGGTACCGAAATAGCTCCGGGGGTTGTTCTCGAAGAGTCCGGCCAAGTTGTGAAGGTTGTACCTGCGTCGGAGACAGAACCAGCGAAACTCTTGCTCAGAGTGGCGCGTCCTTACCGGGTTTCGGCTGGTGCGGTGCTGCACGTAGACGATGGCGATTTGGTGCAGCGGGGTGACAATTTGGTGATTCTGGTGTTTGAGCGGGCAAAGACTGGGGATATTATTCAGGGTTTGCCACGGATTGAGGAACTTCTTGAAGGGCGGAAGCCGAAGGAAGCTTGTATTTTAGCCAAGCGGCCGGGGACGGCTCGTGTGGTTACGGATGACGATGTTGTGGAACTTGCGGTGATTGAGGATGATGGCCGGATTGAGGAGTATCCTTTGTTGCCTGGTCAAAACCCGATCGTTTCCGACGGACAGCGCGTAGGCGTCGCCGAAGCTTTGACCGACGGGCCTGCTAACCCTCACGAAATTCTGGAGGTGTTCTTCCACGTGCTCAAGGAGCGGCAGTCTACTTTTGAGGCTGCCTTGGAGAGTTTCCAACAGGTACAGACGTTTTTGGTGAATGAGGTGCAGTCGGTTTATCAGTCTCAGGGCGTGGATATTTCTGACAAGCACATCGAGGTGATTGTCCGCCAGATGACCAACAAAGTCAGGATGGAAGATGGCGGCGATACTACTATGCTCCCCGGTGAGTTGGTAGAATTGCGGCAGGTTGAGCAGGTGAATGAGGCGATGTCAATTACTGGTGGAGCGCCGGCGGATTATACTCCGGTGTTGCTGGGGATTACTAAGGCTTCGCTGAATACTGATAGCTTTATTTCCGCTGCTTCGTTCCAGGAGACTACACGGGTGTTGACTGAGGCTGCGATCGAAGGTAAGTCTGACTGGCTGCGCGGACTTAAGGAAAATGTGATTATCGGCCGCCTGATTCCTGCGGGTACTGGGTTCAATGCCTATGAGGATGCTGGGGTTCAGGATGCGGGTTTTGATGGTGCTGTGTTTGATGACGACATCCACGATTTACAGGAGGATGTGGTACTTGACGATCGTACTGCGCGCCGCGCTTATACGATCGAGAGCGGTTTTGAGATCGGGCGCCCGTCTGATCTTGAGCCTGATGAGGATTTTGAGGAAGTTGAGGTTGATGACGACGATTTTGTCGCTGAGACTGAGGATGATGCCTTGGGATCAGATGTTGACGATGATGATGATATCGGTTTTGACTTCGATGAGGACGAAGACTAATCATAGTTTTGAGATTGCATGAGTGAGCGAACAGCGTTGCGCGAGGCACGAGGATTAGTTGGTTCCACGGGCGCCACACACTTCGATTTCACTCGTCATAAAAATCTCAAATTTTGCCTCACAAATTACAAGTCCGAACTCATAGCATTGTGCTTTCTTGACATCGAAAGGAAGAAGGAAGAAGGAAGATTCAGAGTTTAAGCAAACTTTGTAATTCTAGAGTTTTAATTGTTTGTTGGTTTAAACAAACAATTCTTTCTTCCTTCTTCCTTTTTCCTTCTTCCTTCTTACTCCTTCTTCATGTATGATTCACTCAATCAGGCAGCAAAGCCTTGATTTGATTAACAAACTCTTGATGGTCTACCACAGGTTTAGAGATGTAACCGTCGGCACCGCTTTGATCCAGAAATGTTTCTTTATCACCAGCCATCGCGTGAGCAGTCACCAAAATAATCGGCAGCGATGCCGTTTGCGGGTCAGCTTTGAGCAGTTGAGTAATCTTAATGCCGTCAACAGATTTGCCCTGGTACACGCTGCGGGAAAGAGACACATCCATTAAAATCAAATCAGCTTCGCCGTTGGCAGCAATCTGCATCACCTCTTCAACATTTTCCGTGTGCTTCACGGCTAAGCCCCCCCGCTTAGTCAGAATTTTGGAAAAAACCCGAGCATTAACCAAATCGTCCTCTACAATCAGAACGGTTTTCATAAATAAATATGGGAAGTATAGAAACTTTGTGACTTTAGTCCAAAGAGGAACACGACACGGGGAGTACATTCCCCGTCAAAAATGCAGAGTTTTTAGCGCCATTAGCCGGGAACCCTGCAAAACCCGTATGTATATCCTTGAGCCACTAGCTGTGAGAGGGTTTACAGATGCCTAGAAGCATCCAGTACCATCATTTAGACTACTACACACAGACAGTTTAGTTGTTTTTTATAACTAGACCTGGCACTGGTGAGAGCCTCAAGATTCTCAGGTAGCAGGTTTCTAGTACAATCTAGGAGGCCGGGACGGCGCCGCGCAACCCGGTTTTTGCTCGTTTCGGCCGGCTATAACGAACTATTGCTATGAAAAAACCGGGTTTCTGACTACCCGTGCGTCCTGGACTTATAATATCCTCTCTTTCGGTAAAGCCTCCGGCTTCTACCATTTTAGATTTTAGATTTTAGATTTTAGATTTTAGATTTTAGATGGGAACTGATTGACTGGATATCCGTTTGGAGCACGGACCTACAGTTGCATTATTTTTTGAACTGGGATTAGAGTCGGGAATGTGTGATAATTATTTTCCTTCTTCCTCATTAGAATCAAGCCATGTTTATTCACGTACTCCCGTCGCCACAGCATTCGGAGTAGCGAATCTAGCGGGGATTGGTGGGGATTGTTGGAGATTCCTAATTCTCTGTTTTAACCCCTCAAAACAGCTTAAAATATCGACGCTTCCGTTCATCAATGGGATGTCAGACTAGGAGAGATCGCCAGGAGAGCTTTTGAGTGATAATTCATCAATATCGGCATTTTTGACACTCTCAGCGAGTCATGGCAACGCTCTATTGTTGAATAAGCCCAAAACTGGGAGTTCACTCATAGTCCAGTCGCCTCTACACGATCAGAACAAGTACCACTACCAGAAGTATTCCAATTGGGCTTACTTTTCTTTTTTAATACTTTCGGAGTCCATCACGCTTGCCACAATACGCTAAGCTCGATCGTCTACCATTGCTGCTTGATCAACGCTACGGCTGTACTGAGACGAGATCAATCTGGGGTTTCTCCTGAATAGAATATTTCTTCGGGTAGATGGTTATATCAGGTTCGGATAATTAGTTATAATTAAGGGCAGCCGATTCACAGGGACGCCAAACCCCCTATGCCAAAAAAAG
>NZ_JAUBRB010000084.1:0-20511 GCF_036701585.1 Microcoleus sp. POL10_C6
TTGAGATTGCACTCACTTTTTTCACTTCTCTATTTTATTGCGATCGCATTCCTCTTTAAAAACTGTCCGGAGTATTGGTATATTAGTTATAGCTAAAAGCCGAGCTTGCGCTAAAGTTGTTAAAGATTAAAATTTATCGATAGCCTTTTATGCCTTACACTGCATCTACCCCAACAGACCCCAATCAACCCAACATCCGCAATGCCGACCACCGCCTACTAGAATTCACCAAGCTGACGCCGATGATGCAGCGGTATGTGGAAGTGAAAGAACAGTATCCCCACGCACTTTTATTGTTTCGAGTCGGAGATTTTTTTGAGTGTTTTTTCCAAGATGCAGTTACGATTTCGCGGGAATTAGAACTTGTTTGTACGAGTAAAGAAAGCGGCAAGGAAATCGGCAGAGTGCCGATGACAGGAGTGCCGCACCACGCCCTCGATCGCTACACTTCAATGTTAGTAGAAAAAGGCTATGCAGTGGTAGTTTGTGACCAAGTTGAAGATGCCTCGATAGCTGCTAAAGAAGGTCGCCAAGTCAAGCGCGAAATTACCCGCATTCTCACTCCCGGAACTTTGACTGATGACGGAATGCTCAAACCCAGACAAAATAATTTTTTAGCAGCAGTCGTCATAGCTGGGGAACATTGGGGATTGGCTTATACAGATATTTCTACGGGAGAATTCGTCACTACTCAAGCAGACAGTTTAGAACAATTAACCCTAGAATTGCTGCGCTTGCAGCCTTCGGAAGTCTTGATACCGACTAATGCGCCGGATTTGGTGACTATGTTGAGGCCCGGAGAGAAATCCGAGCATTTACCGGAGTGTTTGCCGAATTCGTTTTGCTATTCTTTGCGATCGCAAATTCCGTTTAGTTTGTCCGAAGCAAAACAGAGAATCCTGCAAAAGTTCAAAGTGCGATCGCTAGAAGGTATGGGATGCGCGCACCTTTCCCTCGCAGTCCGCGCCGCCGGCGGCTTGTTGCAATATCTCGAAGAAACTCAAAAGGAAAAAGCAGTTTCTTTGCAAAGATTGCACACTTACACTCTCACCGATTTTCTCATCCTCGACTACCAAACCCGCCGCAATCTCGAAATTACTCAAACAGTGAGAGATGGGGTTTTTCACGGTTCGCTGCTGTGGGCTATAGACAAAACCAGCACCGCAATGGGAGGCCGCGCTTTGCGCCGCTGGGTGCTGCAACCTTTGCTCAGCATTAAAGGCATTTGCGCCCGACACGACACGATTCAAGAATTAGTAGAAAATAACGCCCTGCGCCAAGATTTGCAGCAGTTGCTGCGGCAAATTTACGACATCGAAAGACTGACAGGCCGCGCCGGTTCAGGAACAGCTAGCGCGCGGGATTTGGTCGCTTTAGCTGATTCTCTCTCGAAACTGCCGACATTAGCCTCGATCGCAGCCCAAGGACGATCGCCCTATTTGAAAGCGCTGCAAAATGTACCGCCAATTCTAGAAGAATTAGCAACTAAAATTCACGCTCATTTAGTTGATGAACCGCCGATTCATTTAAAAGAAGGAGGTTTGATTCGAGCCGGAATCAATGCCATGCTAGATGAAATGCGCCACACTGCCTCAGCCGACCAAGAATGGATTGCAAATTTAGAAGCTACTGAGAGAAAACGCACCGGAATTTCTAATTTAAAAGTTGGCTACAATAAAGCTTTCGGCTATTACATCAGCATTACCAAATCGAAAGTAGACCAAGTGCCGAACGACTACACCCGCAAGCAAACTCTCACCAATGAAGAACGTTATAGCACTGAAGAATTAAAAGAAAGGGAGGTGCGGATTCTGACAGCGCGGGAAGATTTAAATCAATTGGAATACGATATTTTTGCTCAAGTGCGATCGGAGGTAGGAGAACACGCCGAAATTATTCGCAACGTTTCCCGCGCCGTGGCTGCGGCCGATGTTTTGTGCGGTTTGTCAGAAGTAGCAGTTTACCAGAATTACTGCCGCCCGACTATGACAGAAAGTCGGGAAATTAAAATTATTGAAGGTTGTCATCCTGTGGTGGAAAAGTCTTTGCCGCCGGGATTTTTTGTACCTAATTCTGCTTTTTTGGGTCGGGAAGAATCGTTAAACCGCCCAGATTTAATTATTTTAACCGGGCCGAATGCTAGCGGGAAAAGCTGCTACTTGCGGCAGGTGGGTTTGATCCAGTTAATGGCGCAGATGGGTAGTTTTGTGCCGGCGAAAGCTGCGAGTTTGGGAATTTGCGATCGCATTTTTACCCGCGTCGGTGCAGTAGATGATTTGGCAACGGGTCAATCTACGTTTATGGTGGAAATGAACGAAACTGCCAATATTCTCAATCACGCCACGCCGCAATCATTGGTTTTGTTAGATGAAATTGGCAGGGGAACGGCGACGTTTGACGGACTTTCGATTGCTTGGTCTGTAGCAGAATATTTAGCAACTGAGATTCGGGCGCGGACAATTTTTGCGACTCACTATCACGAATTGAATGAGTTAGCTTCTATTTTAGATAATGTCGCCAATTATCAGGTGACAGTGAAAGAATTGCCTGATCAAATCATATTTTTGCACCAAGTTCAGCCGGGCGGTGCTGACAAATCTTACGGAATTGAAGCGGGGAGATTGGCCGGTTTACCGCCGTCGGTTATTGACAGGGCGAGACAGGTGATGAAGCAGATTGAGAAACATAGCAAAATTGCGATCGGGCTGCGGAAAGGTGTTAAAAAAAATGGTCAAAAAGAGTGTGAGGGCGAACAGTTGGATATTTTTGATGATTGAAATTTCCGGTGGTAAAAAAAGTTTGTAGTAACTTCTATATTGCACCATTTTCAATAAACCTTTCAGGGGCGGGCAGGATGCCCACCCCACAAGAAAATTTAATTTTTGTGGCACAGGCATCCTGCCTGTTCTTGAGCATGGTGCAAGATATCAGTTACTACTTTTACAACAAACCAGGAACGCTGCAACAACTCTAACGTCCATTTTGCAACTTTCTTACCTCTTTGTGTACGCTCATCCCAATTTCTAGCGCCTCATTTAGCAACCGCCCGTATTCAGTCGCCCGATCGCTCACATCCACCGCCATCAAAGCAGCTAAATTACTTTCAATATTAGCAAATAGCTCGTAACGGCGACCGATAAACTGCTGATTTTCCCTGAGAATTTTTTCTGTTTTCAAAGCACAGACTAAACTTTCTCTAGTGATTTTTAATGCTTCAATTGCATCTCCTCGGTTAATTAAATTGGCTTGTAAATTGCCAGCATCCGTTAGGCGATCGATAATATCTAAAGCCTGAATCACCTCATGATACTTCTCAACTTCATCCAGCAGACCCGCCAGCGTTGCCAGAGGCTTGCCCTTAACCCATTTATAGATATTCCAAGCAACAGTAATCGCCAGCGACAAACCCAAAGTTAGTTGTACAACACGGACAAATATCTCTGAATCGCTAAATAAACCAACATAATGTTTATTAGCCAGTAAAGCAACAGGCAGCGAAACAACTAATGTCACGCAAAATATCAGCAACTCATTCACCAAAAGAGAAAATAGCTTTTTGCCGTCCCGGAGTGCAGCAGGTCGGTAAAAATCCGCTGCAAAACCGTCGCTCAAAGCTATTCCACTCAAATCCTCCAACTCCTTCTCAGAAATTTTTAACTGTTCCAAATCCGCTTGTATCACTCTTCAAAATCTCCTTTAATTGGGATTAATTACGATCCTCCCAGAGACATAATTGATTGCCACAGACTCGTATAAAAATTGCTTTCTCGGTCTCGGAACAGTTGAAAAGCCATTCCCGGCGACCCCAAAAACGGTCTCAGCGTCCATCCCAACTGAGTCCCAACAAACGCATAAAGTCCCAACCAAAAGCGCAAAATATTTAGCCTGATGTCTTTGCCTTCCGCATCTTGTTCTGAAAGAAAGTGCATTCCTTGATAAATGAAACTTACTCCCAAAAATCCTGTGATTGCCATGATAGCAACATTCAGCAACAGATAAAAATTGTAATTGGTACTGCTTATGAGGAAAAACAAACTAACAGGTGCAAATCCAAACAGCAAAACGCTAATCATCGCCATCGCTGTCATCAACAATGTCAAATACTGTTCAAAAGTTCGTTTAGAACCAAACATGACATTAAAAAAGTACAGTGTGGGAAAGCAGATAATCAGCGTCAGCAAGTAAAGTGCTGGCAACTTAATTGCTGAAACTAGACATTGCATCCACGTACTAGAGGCACCTAATATCGCTCCGTAAATGCCAAAAAATACGGTACTAGAAATCAACAAACCGAAAATTTTAGATTTGAGCTTGATACCTTGGCGAATTTCTTCGAGAAATTGTTGCCGTTCCCGCAGCAAATACATTACTACTGAAAAATATTTCACGGGCTCTCCTTGTGACTGATGCGACTCCGAATCAGTCATAACTCAAGCTGAGTTCGATCGGCAATCTTGTCAAACCAGGGTACTCTATGTTAACCAATTATTCTTGTAACCAGCTCACCACAAGCTCACAGGTGGAGGCGTTTTGAGAGATACTTACAAAGCTAAACGGCTCA
Organism: Microcoleus sp. POL10_C6; assembly: GCF_036701585.1. Lineage (NCBI taxonomy): Bacteria > Bacillati > Cyanobacteriota > Cyanophyceae > Oscillatoriales > Microcoleaceae > Microcoleus > Microcoleus sp. POL10_C6. Next base: position 4,562 of record NZ_JAUBRB010000084.1, read on the forward strand.
AACTGAATACAGGTATGCTTTGTATTCAATTTGTATTCATTTGTCTCCAAATTGTCTCCACAAAGGGCGATCGGGTAGTCATTGGATACTCAGTTGATACTCAGTTTGGTCGTTCCGTAGTCAAATCTTAGTCATTTTGTATCCAATTTGTATCCAATTTCTAGTCAATTCGACCCCTCGACAACCCAGAAAATCAGCAATAAAAAACCTCAAACCGTTGATTTATCGTTGGTTTGAGGTTTTTTATAGAAGTAAGCGGGCAGCGGGAATCGAACCCGCATAGTTAGCTTGGAAGGCTAAAGTTTTACCACTAAACTATGCCCGCGCACAGAAACTAAACATACCACAAGTCTCTGGGGATTGCAATAGGTCTGTGCAAAAATTTTGAAGACCTCCCTCACACAGGCTGAATCGGGGCTGAATCGGGACTGGCCGGTCGATCGCCCCCTGGCCCCAAAAATCCCCGTCTCCCATGCTGCGTAAGACTTTACGGGTGGAAATAATCGTAAATTTGCTGCGCCAGACGCGGGCCAATCCCAGAAACTTCTGCCAACTGTTCGGGAGTCGCTAAACGGAGATAGTCGATCGACCGAAAATGTGCCAACAATTGTTTTTGTCGGTGGTGTCCCAATCCGGGAATTTCATCAAGGCGCGATCGCTTCATTCTCTCGCTTCTTCGATCGCGGTGAAAACTCACAGCAAATCTGTGCGCCTCATCCCGCACCCGGCGCAATAATTGTACCCCAGGCTGCTCAGAATTAGTTTGCAGCGGCAAAGATTCCCCCGGCAAAAATATCTCCTCTCGCTGCTTTGCCAAACTGACAACGCGCAACTCTTCTAGCAAATTCATTTCCCGCAAAACAGCCACAACTGCTGACAGTTGACCTTTGCCGCCATCTATCATAATTAAGTCTGGTTTGTCGGAAATAGTATGAGAAACCGAGGATAAATGGCTGATTTCTGCGGGTTCTTCTAAATCGCTAAATCCATCTTCCATCTTGGCTGCTTCTTCTTCCTTCAATCCTCGGAATCTGCGACCGATAACTTCTGCTAAACTAGCAAAATCATCAGAATGACCCGATTTAATTTCAGGATTTTTAATTTTGTAATGGCGGTAGTGCTGGTTGGCGGGCAAACCGTCAATAAATACGACGCGGGAAGCTACGGCGTCAGAACCTTGAATGTGAGAAATATCGTAACCTTCAATGCGGCGAGGAACTTCTGGCAAATCGAGAATTTCTGCTAAATCTTGCATTGCTTGAGAATTGCGATCGCTCAATCTTTGCATTCTCGCCAATTCATACTCAGCATTGCGTTCCACCATCTCAATCAACTCAGCCTTAGTTTGCCGCTGCGGCGTCAAAATCGTAACTTTTCGCCCCTTACGATTGCTCAACCAATCTGCTAATATTTCCGCTTCTGGCAATTCGTACTGCACTGAAATTTCGCTAGGAATTTCTACGGATTCGACATTTTGATAGTGTTCTTCCAACACCCGCTGTAAAATCGCTCCGGCCTCTACCCCCCCCGATTGTAGGAGCGGTGCCCCCATTCCCGCCCTGGGTTGGGGGGGTATTTCCGCCATAAATCCCAATCTTCCGACCAATTGACCGGCCCTAATTTGGAACAATTGAACGCAAGCGTGCTGGGTGTCAGCCGCAAGTGCGATCGCATCTCTGGAAACCGTATCGTCGGGCAAAGACACTTTTTGACCCGCACTTAAAGACTGCAAACCCTTAATTTGGTCGCGAATGCGCGCCGCCGTTTCAAAGTTTAAATCTTCCGCCGCTTGTTCCATTTGGGGCGCTAACAAAGCGAGTAATTCCTCAGTCCTTCCCTGGAAAATCATCGCTACTTTTTGGATGATTTTTCGGTATTCGTCCGGCGAAGTTAACCCTTGACAAACGCCAACGCAGCGGCCGATGTCGTAGTTCAAACAGGGACGGTCTTTAAACAGCGGTTGAGGGCGCTGCCGCAGGGGGAAAATTCGCTTAATTAAATGTAGCGTACTCCGCAGCGCCCCTGTATCGACGTAAGGGCCGTAGTAGCGGTCTTTTGCACTACCTGCGCGGCGTTTGCGGGTGATAAAAATGCGCGGGTATTCCTCCGACCAAGTTATGCACAAATAAGGATATTTTTTATCATCTTTGAGGAGGACATTAAAGTAAGGTTGGTGCTGTTTTACGAGGTTTGCTTCTAACGCTAAAGCTTCCGCTTCGGTGTCGGTGGCGATGAATTCAATTTCGCGCACTTGCTGCACCATCATCGCAATGCGGGGACTAAGATTTTGGCTTTCGCGGAAGTAGGAACGGACGCGGTTTCGGAGTTTTTTGGATTTGCCGATGTAAAGGATGCGATCGCTCTCATCGCGCATTAAATATACACCAGGAACCGCCGGAATTTCTTTGAGGCGACTTTCTAGGCGTTCCGAGTCTTTAACTAACGGCAGAGTTTTTGTGGATGGCATTGCAAGCTATCTCAGCAAAATAGAGACTGATTGTACACTCTTTTATTTTACCTTAATTAGGTCGATTTTGACTGCTGCTACCGTCGCCAAACCCACCGATTAAACTTGAGAATCAATTACAATATCTGAGATAAAAACTTGCGAGTGCGTTCTTCCTTCGGATTCTGAAAAAACTCTTCTGGCTTCGCTTCTTCCACTAAAACGCCACCATCCATCAATACAATGCGATCGGCAACTTCGCGCGCAAACCCGACTTCGTGAGTCACCACCACCATTGTAATTCCAGTTTGAGCCAAATTTCGCATTACATCTAACACTTCCCGCACCATTTCCGGGTCTAATGCTGATGTCGGTTCATCAAACAGCATAATTTTAGGCTGCATGGCTAGAGAACGTGCAATAGCGACCCGCTGCTGCTGTCCTCCAGACAACTGTCCGGGATATTTTTTTGCTTGTTCCAAAATTCCAACTCTTTCTAACAGTTGCATCGCCACTTCTTCGGCTTTTTTCTTCGGCCAGCGGCGCACCCATACTGGCGCTAGCATGACGTTTTGCAAAACTGATAAGTGGGGAAACAGGTTAAATTGCTGAAACACCATTCCTACTTCGCGGCGAATTGTCTCGATATTGCGTAAGTCGTGGGAAAGTTCGATTCCGTCGATCGTAATTTTACCTTGTTGGTATTCTTCTAAGGCGTTGAATGTGCGAATAAACGTCGATTTTCCCGAACCGGATGGCCCCATCACGACAACGACTTCACCTCGGTTGACGGTCATGCTGACACCTCGCAGTACGTGAAATTGTCCGTACCACTTGTGGACGTTTTCTGCTACGATTACTTGTTCTGGGGCTGTTAGTTGACTTTCCATATTTTTTTTATTTTTTAACCGCAGATAGAGGCAGATGAACGTTGATGAACGCTGATGAAAGTAGATGAGTTTTTAGCGCTGGCCTACTCCTAATGTTCGCTCTATTTTGCGGCTGGCTAGGGACATTGAGTAGCAAAATATCCAATAAATGATGCCGACGAATATGTAAACTTCGGCGTATCTGCCGATATAGGAAGGATTTGCTAAAACTGCGCGGGATATTCCGATTAATTCTAACATTCCGAATAGAGATAGTAGGGATGTATCCATGAATAATCCGATGAATTGACCGCCGATCGCCGGAATGACTATTCGCAGTGCTTGAGGCAGTACAATTAGAATTGTGAGTAGGGGTGTATTGAGTCCGATCGACCTTGCTGCTTCTATCTGTCCCCTGGGCACTGCCTGCAAGCCACCGCGCACGTTTTCTGCCAAGTATGCCGCACTAAATAACGTTAATCCAGCAATCGCTCTAATTACTCTATCCAATTTCGGATATTCGGGTGGCAAGAAGAGTTGCAGCATCACTTGACCTAAAAACAAAATGCCAATTAATGGTAAACCGCGAATAATTTCAATGTATAATGTTGATAACAGTCTTACAACTGGCAAAGAACTTTGTCTGCCGAGTGCTAGCAATACTCCCAAAGGAAAGGAAAGCACAATACTAATAACTGCTAAAAACAGCGTTAATACTAAACCGCCCCAATCATTTGTTGACACTTCGGTCAAACCTAACCCCCCTTTAATTAACCACAAAATTATGGGGAAGGAAAGAGCCCAAACTGCTGGCATCCAGCCCATGATTTTTGGGTGAATTTGCCTTCCGATGACATAGCTGGCGACGGCGGCGATAATAATTCCTAAGAGGTAGAGGCGAGAGGTTAGGTCGATCGGCGAAATGACCGCACCCACAACCGCAGCACCAAGTATAATTAGTAAAGGTGGATTCCAAAGACGTTCTTGCCGCTGAATGTTTCCCCAAGTTAATCCTCCCAACAAGGCAATTATGCCCGTTACTATCCACAGCCGCCAGTAGGATTCGCGGGGAAATCTGCCGGCGAAAAATAGCGGCAAGTTAGCTTCTAAAACGCGCCACTGAGCTTTTGTTGTTGCCCAAACGATAATTCCTTTAATAGTTTGGAAGGCGATAATTAGGCAAACTACCGTCAGAATGCTGTTGTACCAGGTACTAAATAAATTTTTGCGCGCCCAATTCCAGGGGGTAGGTGATTCGGTGGCTGGGGGCGGTAATATGGGGACAGTTTCCATATAGCGGTTTTCAATCCTATGACGTAGAGTAACAACCAGTTATTTTATTAACCCGCGTAGGCGGGTTTTGCTTGTATAGACGCGATTTCCAATCGCCAAAGCTAAAAAAAATCCTACTTATTTTCGCCGATTTATCCAATCTTCTCCACCTGGTAACTGACTTAAATGCTGGGCTAACACTGCGGGTAAATCTTTGGCGGAATGGATATAAGTCAAGGTCAATAACCTCACAGCAGTTTGAATAATCAGGTTTCTATCCATCATCTCTGCAAGTTGAAATTGAGTATAAACACCATTCAATACTTCCTCCGCAGCCTCTGCAATCGCATCCTCAATCACCTCCTCCTCTATAAAACTCTCCCATTCATCAGAATTGATGTAGTAAGATGTTTTATTATCTTTAATATTTGCCTTTTTAATTTCTCTGATTGCATTGCGAATCGAACTTGCCCAAGAACCAGTTAATCGCTGTTCAACTTGATTTTTAATTAAGTGAATCAGCAAAACATTTAAAAAAGATTGGATTTGTCGCAAAATTGCCTGTTTGCTCATTCCATCTAACTCATCGACTATTGCCAAAGCATCCGTATACCTTCCTTCCAATATGCTCTTTCTAAGAGCAATTAATTCTTGTGTCATTTTATCCACCTCCAATTTGATACTAGCAAGCCAAAGATAGTTGTGACTTATTTATTATTGCTTAATCGTGAATTCACAAGTTTTAGTTACTCGGTCTAAGCTAAATTTACTCTAAGCCATTGGACGCGATATCCTTTTATTCCAATTTAAATAGATTTAACCTCAACTATTTACCTTTCCTTAATTTGTACAGTTTTATTGTACCAATTCATGAACAGAGAAACTATCAAACTAATTGTTAGGTATGTTACCATGATAATTAACATTGCTTCGATCGCCCGACCGGTCTGATTCAAGGTCGGAGACCCCACCACAAAATAAACGTCGGGATAAGCAACCGCAACCGCTAAACTCGAATTCTTAGCTAAATTCAGATACTGACTGGTTAAAGGCGGCACAATCACCCGCAAAGCTTGTGGCAAAATTACCATCCGCATCATTGTTCCAGACTTCAGCCCTAAAGACTTTCCCGCTTCCCACTGGCCTTTCGATACTGATTGAATTCCGGCGCGGACAATTTCGGCAATGTAACTGCCAGTATACAAGCTGAGTCCTGTCACCAAGGCTGCAAATTCAGGAGTTAATTTTAATCCTCCTTCGAGTTGCAATTCTGGTGTCAGGCGGGGGAAATCTAGACGAAAAGGCAGATTTTTGGTGATAATAAAAGCTAAGATTGCACTCAGCCCGATCGCACCTAGAGCCCAAAACCACTGTCTTCCCGGCTTAGCTTCTTCCAACATCAGCCGCGCCCGCCACATCCACAGCCCCGCCGCCGCCAAAACTCCGACTGTTAGCAAAATCAACCAAATCTCAAAACCCGGCAAAGCCACAGGCCAAGGTACAGCAATGCCGCGATTTGTCAAGTAAATCGGCCCCCTCATCTGCTGATTGTCTTCGAGTTTTGGCAGGGAAATGAAAACTGCAAAATACCAGAAAAATAATTGCAGCAATAACGGCGTATTTCGCAAGATTTCCACATACAAACCAGCCAAACTTCGCAGCAGCCAATTGTCGGAAAGGCGCGCAATTCCTACCGTCAAACCCGCAACTGTGGCGAAAATAATGCCGATACCCATCACCCGCAGTGAGTTAATTAAACCGACAAAATAAGCTTGTCTGTAACTGTTTTCGGGACTGTAGGGAATCACGCTTTCGCCGATGTCAAAAGATGCTTGGGAATTGAGAAAGTCAAATCCAAATGCAATCCCTAGTTGCGAGTAATTGGCACTGAGATTGTCCCAAAGAATGGCGATAACAACTATTACTAAAATTAGGGCGATCGCCTGTACGACAATTTTCCAGAAGCGATCGTCCCGCAGCAGTTTTGATATATCTTTAAAATTGGGCAATTTCTGCGATTTGCCCGGTTGAGGTTCTGGATTCATAACTGTTTAATGTAGAGCGAACTATACCTAACTTTAGCCTGCCTAAAATATCTTGTAGGGTGCGCCTAACAAGCACCTTAAAAGTCGGGTAAGCGCGGAGTACCTTGCTGTCTAAAATATCTTGTTGGTTAACTGTTAACAGTCAACAGTCAACAGTTAACAGTCAACAGTCAACAGCCAACAGTCAACAGTTAACTAAAATTAGCGGAACGGCGGCGAGTAAAGCAAACCGCCATCTTTCCAGAGTCTGTTTTGACCCCGTTCTAACTTGAGTGTACTTTTGGGGCCAAGGTTGCGATCGTAGATTTCTCCGTAATTCCCGACTTTCTTAACAACGCGGACAGCGTAGTCGTTCGGGAGTCCCAAACCTTTACCTAAATCTCCTTCTGTTCCTAGCAAACGTTTGACATTCGGGTCTGTAGTGCTTGCCACAATTTGGTCTACATTTCCTGAATTAATTCCCAAATCTTCAGCTTCAATCGCCGCAAAAACGATCCATCTCACCGCGTCAGACCATTTAGGATCGCCGCTTTTTACCGCAGGGGCTAACGGTTCTTTTGACATCACGATCGGCAAAACAACATTATTCTCGGAATTCGGCAGAGTTGTCCGCTTAGAAACAAGTTGCGATCGATCGGCAGTAACACCTTGACAGCGACCTTCTTGATAGGTAGCAAAGGTAGCATTCACATCTTCAAACACCACAGGAGTGTATTTAATTCCTAATTTTCGCATTTGGTCGGACAAATTTTGTTCGGTGCTCGTACCTGTCTGCACGCAGATAGATTTGCCCGCAAAATCTTTTAAACTTTTGATGCCACTATCTTTTTTGACCATGATACTTTGAGAGTCATAAAAGATCACCGGGGCAAATTCCAGTCCGGTAGTGCTGTCCCGACTCGCAGTGTAGGTGGTATTTCGGCTGAGAATGTCGATTTCTCCCGCCTGCAAAACTGTAAATCTATCTTTAGCGTTGAGTTTTCGGTACTCGACTTTTTCCGGGTCGTCAAATATTGCCGCCGCCACAGCCCTGCACACATCCACATCCAGTCCCGAATATTTGCCTTTTTCGTCTACAAAGCTAAAACCCGGCAGTTCGCCGCTGATGCCACAAATCAGTTTGCCGCGGCTGACAATTGTATCTATCCGGCTGGAACCTTGTTGCGAGTTGCCACCTGCCGCAGTTGTTGCTGTTGTTTGTCCGGTTTGTGCCGATCGATCCCTACAAGATGCCAACGGTGTCACAAATAACACACTTGCTAGTAGCAGAAATCCCCATTTACGCATAAATTTTAATAGAACGCTTTCCTGACAATCCTACCTTGTAGCTGTCAGAACTGTGGCGATCGGCGATCTACACAGCTTCCGGTTTCAAATTAGCCGTTCTGCATCCGGTGCTGCACTGCGGCAACTGCACCGACTACCCGCCTGTTTTTTTTGAGCAAACTGGGAGCCCAGAGTTAGAAACCCGGTTTCTGGCTGGAGGCCTGGTCGTCAAACCTAAGATTTATCCTTGAAACCCGGTTTCTTTTCTGCTATTTCTGCCCAGCGCAAGGGCTCATCGCCTTTCCCTGGAATATTTATCCGATTTTGATTGAATCCGCTCACAGTAGCTCTGGGGCTAGCCGCTGCTCAGCTAAATCGCGGATTAGGGAAAGCCGAGACTGGATGTATTCGTCCAACAAATCTGCTTCTTTGCCATTAAGCGCAGAGTTCGTCTTTAACTGCTTTAGCAGCCACTGTACCAAGGTCGCATCGTCTAAATTGACTAACAGAGTAGCTTGGGTGGTCTCAATTAATGACCAAAGTTGGCGTAACATGACTGGAGTCATAAAACCTCGTTGAGCGTAAATACGCACTTAATGGGCGGGGATAGCGAAAAGCGGGTCTTGGTGTCTCAAGCCGATCGACGAAAAGCACCCTTAGAGCGATCGGCTTAATGATTATTTTATATTTGACCACAATAACTTAAGACAGTAGTGTCACAAGTTACAACACACAAGATGTTATAAGAGTTCCCAATTCCTTCACATTGAGATAAACATCTTGATAAAAGATTAACAATCTTTACACGCGCTCGCTCGCGGGGGCTGCCAAGAGCTGTCCGGGATCGGCTCGATAGCCCGGTTCAAAAGAAAATTGATTGATTACTCAGCCGCCACCAACTTTTGAACCCTCGCCAGAATTATTTCTAATTCAGCGATGATTTTTGTAGCCCCCTCCAAATCATTTGATTCGGCCACACTTTGAAGCTGATCTGCCATATCGGGCATTAACCGCACCGCCGCCGTAGCGCTGACACCTTTAATTTGATGAGCGTAGCGGGCCAGTGTCTCCATCTCTCCCGATGCTATCGCCTCCTTAGCAGCTTCTAAATAACTAGCAGTATCCACCACAAAAGCTTGCAGTATTTCCCGCTCAAACTCTAAATCAGCGCCCGAAATTTCGTGCAAACGTGCCATATCGATTACCGATTCGATATCGGGCTCAGAGTTTGGAAGTTCCTCGCCATTAAACTTGGGAGTTTCAATTTTTAGCTTGGCCGACCAATTTTCTAGTACCGATTTTAACTTTTCGATCGAAATAGGTTTGCTAATATAATCGTCCATGCCCGCCGCCAGACACTTTTCCCGATCGCCCTTCAAAGCATTCGCCGTCATCGCAATCACCACCGTCTTTTGATGTGGCTCCATCTTCCCAGCAGCAACATCTCCCGCTTCCCGGCGGCGCAATTCCCGCGTTGCTTCGTAACCGTCCAAAACCGGCATCTGACAGTCCATCAACACAATGTCATACTTTTTCAGAGCAATCATAGATAGGGCCTCTGCGCCGTTATTCGCGACATCCGCCGCGCATCCCAACACTCTGAGTTGATTCAGACCAACTTTTTGATTAATTGGAGTATCTTCCACTAACAAAATCTTTAAACTCCCTAACTGCCGGTTGTCAATAGCTGAGGCTCGATTGGAGGTTGGATTTGCCAGCGGCTCATCAATCAGCGTACTCGGGGCGATCGCATTCGCCAAGCAATCAAATAGTCGGTGAGCTTTAACAGGTTTAGTTAAATACCCGCTAAAACCGCTATCTACCAAGCGTTTCGCCTCTGCAAGCTGAGTCATTGAAGTCAGCACCACCCACTTTGTCTGCTGCATTGCAGGCTCAGAAATCCTCAAGCGTTCGAGACTTCCCGCCACCATTTCCGGCAACTGAATATCAACCAAAACGATATCGTAAGGGCAATTAAGGCTGACAGCTTTGTACAGAGATGCGATCGTCATCCAACCGTTCTCAACCTGCTCAACCTCCATTCCCCACAAAACAGCCATTCTCACTAGCACTTTTCGCACTGTCGGCTTGTCGCTGGCAACTAACATTTTTCGCCCCGCCAGCACCGTTTCAAAATTCACTTCGCACGCTGTGCCGACAGCAGTTGAATTTTCCGCAACTGTCGGCACAGTAAACCAAAAAGTCGAGCCTTTGCCAGGTGTACTTTCCACACCGATTTGCCCACCCATCAACTCCACCAACTCCTTAGAAATAGCCAGCCCCAAACCTGTGCCACCATATTTTCTTGTCGTAGAGGCATCAACTTGAGTAAAAGATTGAAACAGCTTTTTTTGGTCTTCTGGAGCAATCCCAATTCCTGTATCTATGACTTTAAACAGCAAGAGTATCGACTCACTATTTTCTATTTTTACCGATTCGATATTCTCTAAAATTTTCTGATTATCGCTGGCTGCCAATGACTCAGGATTACTAGCATTAGCCACCTCAATCACTACTTCTCCTGCTTCTGTAAACTTGATAGCATTGTTGATCAAATTAGTGAGTATTTGCCGCAACCGTGCTGCATCACCTTTAATTTGCAGCGGCACGTCGTTGTCAATCAGTGCCACCACTTCTATACCTTTTTCTTGTGCGGGAGTTGCCAACAAATCCAGCACTTCATTCACACAGATACTGAGGTTAAATTCTAGTATTTCTAAGCGCATTTCTCCGGCTTCCAGTTTGGAGAGATCCAGAATATCATTAATGATGGAGAGTAAATTTTGACCGCTGAGTTTTAGCGTCTGTACAAAGTCAAGCTGTTCGGGAGTAAGATTTGTTTTCAGCAGCAAATCAGTCATCCCCATCACTCCATTCATCGGAGTACGGATTTCGTGACTCATATTTGCTAAAAATAGCGACTTCATTCGAGATGCTTCTAGGGCTGCTTCTCGGGCCTGCTGCGCTTGTTCAAAAAGAGTAGATTGCTGAATGGCGATCGCCAACTGCACGCTCAACCTTCCCAGCAAATCCATCTCAGAATCAGTCCAAACACGCGGAGCGCTGCACTGATGGGCAATGAGCAATCCCCACAACCGATTTTGACTCGTTTCCAAACTCCTTTCCGGAAGTTCAATGCGAGTTTCCGGCGAATATTCTGCTGCCAACCCCTGACTTTCATCGCCTATAAAAATTGGTACAACTAAATTAGCCCTTACCTGCAAACTAGCAAGTAAATCTCGGTGTTCCTCGCTCAAATTGGCCGTATAAATATCTGCCATTGTTTGAATAGTTCCTGCACTGTACAGCCATACAAAACTTTCCCCAAAGGACGTTCTTTGAACTTTTCTGCCCAGCAGGGGCATCCAATCATCCCCTACAGATTCCACCACCACAATCGCTGTTTCCTCAGAATCAAAACGATAAATTACCGTGCGGTCAGTTGCCAGCAACTGCCGCACTTCGTGTACAGCAGTGCTCAGAGTTTGAGTGAGGTTGAGAGACTGACGGACTCGCTGGGCGATCGCCGAAACCAGCCGTTCTTGTTCTGCTTGTTCCCGCAGCATTCTCTCAGCTTGCTTGCGTTCGGTGACATCGCGAATTACCGCAGCAAAGCACAGCGGTTCGGTGGTTTGAGGGTGCTTGACCAGAAAAGCATTCATCACAACATCAATGGGTTGTCCGTTGCCCAAGTGCTGCATTTGACCTTCGCCTTGCCACTGGCCATGACTGATAATTGTTGGTAAAATCTCTTGACTGAATTTCTGTTGAAAATAGGGCCCAATATAATCCCAAATCTCCGTATAAAGCACTGCCGAAAGATTCTCTACACCCACCAGTTTCCGTCCGGCTTCGTTGACAAACAGCGTTTTGCCTTTCAAGGTAGCCATACCGATAAAATCGCTGCTGTTTTCAATCAGCGACACAAATTTTTGCCGTTCTTCTTCTCCTTTTTTGCGTTCGGTAATGTCGCGCTTGACGCAGACATGACAAATTACATCGTCGGCGTTGTTAATCACAGAGTATGCCGCAACGTCGATCGCCAGCGTCTGGCCTTTTTTAGTGGAGTTAGTAATTTCGCCCCGAAAACTTCCTGTTTTTGCTAAACTTTGGGCAATTGCCAAAAAGCGATCCCCCGCCACCAGCGGCGAAGCTTCTGCTTCTAATTCCGCGTCTGTGTATCCTAGAAGCGTTTGGTGAGCAAGATTTTGTTCGACGAAAAACCCGTCAGCATCGATAATGACGATCGCATCATTGGAGTTTAAAAATATTTCTCGGTAAAGCTTTAGTTTTTCCTCAGCTCGCTTGCGTTCGGTGATGTCTCTTTTGACACTTACATAACAAACGACATCCCCAGCATCATTTAAAACCGCAAAAGCCGAAACCTCCACCTCAACTATTCCCATTTGCCCAGCCTTAATACAAGTCATTTCGCCTCGGTAACTCCCCGAAGTGGCCAAGCTTTGCAGCACCGACGCAAATGTCTGTTCTCCCATGTGAGTGGCAGGCGTTTTTCCCCACAATTTTGACGCGCTGTGACCCAGCAAAGCCGTGTGAGCTTGATTTGTTTCTAAGTAATAGCCTTCGGGGTCTAAGATCGCGATTGCATCGTTGGATTTCAAAAAGATTTGTTGATAAAGTTGCAGCTTCCGTTCAGCTTGTTTCCGGGCGCTAATATCCGTGAACAAGCCGTAGTAAACTATCTCCCCCGATGCTTGGAATTCTGGCTGGGAAGCTCCTTGCACCCATTTAAGTTTTCCTGACGGAGTGACAATTCTTCCTTCCCACCGCCAAGGCTGCAAATTTTCAGCAGAAAGCGTCACCGAGTTAAGAAAATCATCTCGATCTTCGGGATGAATCATGTCAACAATTACATTAAAATCCTGCTGAGCAGCCTCTGGTTCTATTTCATACAATTCTCGGCAGCCCGCGCTCACAAACGAGAAGGCCATCGAGCCATCTGGACGTAAGTCAATTTGATATACCGTACCCGGTACGCTAGCAGTAATTTTTTGCAGTTTGGCTTGGCTTTGATTCCTGGCTTCCTCTGTGGCCTGCAAAGGATTAATCTCTCTAGAAAAACCCAAAACCCCAAATATATTACCCTCTGCATCGCATAGCGGCAGTTTTTGCGTATCAAAGACGTGCTGTTTTTCGCCTTCAAAGACGATCGCCTGGTAGGGATTGCGAACCCTCTCCCCAGCCAGCACAGCTCGATCTTCCTCGCGGATGCCCCTAATTGAGTTGTTGCGATCGCCAAATACTAATTCGGCTGAAAACCCTAATTCAATATCATCTTTGCCGATAATTTCCTCAACATTTTTCCCCACATATTCAGCAAAACTTTGATTAACAAAAATGTATCTAAAATTTCTATTTTTAGCAAAAACTCTGTCCGCAGCAGCGTCCATTACAGCCCGCAACAATAGTTTTTGACTTTCTGAATCCAGAGCACAATTATTTTGAAGTTTATCCTTGACAAGGGTCGGTTTAGCTGCTAGAGTATTTAACTTTTTTGCACAAATTTGAGCTACTGTGTGGAGCAAACAAAGGTGTTCCAAATTAAAAACATTTGCCTGCTCTGCACCAATGAAAAATACTCCCAATAATTCCTCACTTTCATCCGGGTTGGCTGGTGCCATCAAGACCGACTGAAACTGAGCCATTGGTGCCGGAGCGATGTTGTGCGCCCAGTCCCGATTGCCAGCAAGCCATTCAGCGCGAGCAGCTTGCAAGCGCCCTTCCATTTCGGATCGGGTGCTAGCAGTTAAGGGCTGTAAGTGTTGCAGGTATAGTCGATCGTCCGGTAGGGTCAAAATGGCGATCGCCGCGCCAGGAATCAGGCGATCGAGATATGCCAGACACGCAGACCAAATTTCATCAGCACTGAGACTGGCTTGAACTTTTGCAGTAAGTTCGTTGAGAACTTGCAGTTCCAAGGTACGCTGGCGGACTTGTGCTTTGAGGCTGGCGGCTAGGATTTGCATAGTGCTCACCACACTGGTTTGCTTATATTATAATTATTGATTTTCAAATTTTTGTAAACAATCATCTTAAAATATATCCGACGAAAAGACAACGGTTTTATATTTAAATTACCTTCACGCGCTAAAAAACCAAGGCGCGATCGGGAGCAAAGAGACACTGCTCAATGCAAGCTCTCGCTCCCGCTGCGACTTAACATCACACCTAAAGATAGATGCAATATCCAGACTTCCGTGGCTTAAACCAAAAAAAATTAGACCAAAGTTCAAACCCTGAAATTCATCTGTAGAGTCAATCAAAAATCGAAAATCGAAAATCAATGGACGGTGAAACTAGCCCATTAAAATCACATTATCGATCACATGGATCACGCCGTTATCAGCTTCGATATCCGCAGCGACAACTGTAGCATTTTTCACCTCAAAACCGTCAGAACAATCAATTTTAATCGGCGAACCTTCCAAGGAAGTAACAAAACCGAGTTTTGCCAAATCAGCTTTCATAAACTTCCCCGATACGACGTGAAACATCAAAATCCTAGTCAGTTGGGGAACGTTCTGCACTAGGGTGGTGATAGTTCCCGGCGGCAATTTCGCAAAAGCATCGTCAGTGGGTGCAAAGACAGTGAAAGGGCCCGGACTTTTGAGCGCATCTACTAAATTAGCTACTTGCACGGCTGTTACGAGGGTTTGGAACGAACCCGCACCTACGGCAATATCAACAATATCAGGCATTGTGTTTTACCTCATCTGGAAAAAAGTTCTATTAAGTATCGTAAACTGAGGCGGGCAACAATACCTACTGTCTTTTTTGAAAAATTGGTAATTATTTTTTAGTGAGGACTTCAATCCTCACATTTTTGATGAGGACTTCAGTCCTCACTACAAACCTAATAATATAGGACTTACGCATGGGGGCCCAGAAACTGGGTTTTTTACGAAAATACTGCGTTAAAACCCGCAGATTACGTAAAAAACCCAGTTTCGAGGAGTCGGAGTGCGTAAGTCCTGTAATAGTTATTTTACCAGATATAATATTACTAACCGCTTGGCAATTTAACGGCGCGGTGCTTTTAAATTGTTACAAGACTGCTGGCGATTGTGATACCAAAACCTCTGTTTGTAAATCTGCTACTTCAGCATTTAGGTTTTCTCCCTTGTGAATGCTAAAACTGCCGTACAAAATTGAAATTTCAAAAATGTCTGTATGAATCAAAGCTGCTTTCCGGTGCGCGTCTTCACCCAAATGAAAACCAATCAAATCAGCTTCAGGATCTTTGACATCTTCAGGATGGAACACCTCCCAACTGATGTCTCGGCAGTCATGAAATACTATGCTATAAGGCAATCGATCGCCTGTCGGATCGTAAATACATTCAAATAAAATTTCATTCCCCCACAAAGACACATTGACATTTGTGATCAGGGATGTAAGTTCGCCTAAATTAAGCAAGTTGTAGTCATCGGGCATATTAATTACTCACTTTTTCTCCAGTATTGTGCGTCCCAGGAATCTTATTGCCAAATTCATCGCGTGTTTTGACCAAGCTGCCATCTTTGTCAAGACGCAAACCTTTGTTTATTTTTCGGCCATCTGAACCGTATCTGGGAGCTGGGGTGCGTACCACTTCACCATCAGGACGGATATTGACTCGCGAACGATCGGCAAATTCGTATTCAAGATAACCCCCTTCAGTAGTTCTGATTTCTGCACCCAATCCGCGCAAAAAGTCATCGACTTCTTGGCGAGTCATGCCGGTTAAGTCTCCAAACTCAGATGCAATTCCATTTCCTCCCACTCCCTGACTCGGCACGCAAGTCTCCTCATCAAGCATTGCTGATAAGAGTTTAGCACAGGTGGAAAATGGGAAAAAGGAAGTTTGGCAACGAGCAATGTACGGGATGTAACGGATGGATGGATCGATGGATATCGAAGAAGGAAGAATCATTCCTCAAACTCCCCATGCCCAATGCCGTATTTTGCCAATACCTAGGGTTTGCTGAATAATTGATCGCAGACCACTAGCAGGAGCGATCGATATATTCAAGGTGAGTTAAATATAAGTTT
>NZ_JAUBRB010000085.1:0-19745 GCF_036701585.1 Microcoleus sp. POL10_C6
TCTCATCCCTTCGATTGTGCTGTGGGGAGATCACTTTTGCTTGAGGGCGATCGTACTCTTTAGTCTAAACTCCAGTTTTAAGTTACCTTGCTTTAATAATTTCTTTGATTTATTGTTTCTTGGGGTTTAAACCACAAACAGCAGGACAAATTATTTTGCCAGGAGAATTAATAGAAAAATGTCTTGACATACCAGAGGAAGAGTATAGACTCTCAATCCTAGAAAACTGGAATCAATCAATCAATCAATCAATCAAGGAATTGGCGAAAAATAGAGACAAAACATCAGATTTGTTTAAAGGGGCTATCTGGGCACTCATATGCGCTGCTATTTTGTCGGCTCTTGACGTAATTTTATCTTCTTTTTTAGTCAAGTAAACTACTAAAATATAGAGAGGATTAATTAATGGATATCAACCAACAAAAAGAACAATTCAGCAACATCTACCTGCAAGCTGTCACCACCGTTGCCGGCTATTCCCTCTACAAACCCTTCGTAGACGATGATAGCGTGGATTGGGGAGTAGCTGCGAAAGGCGGGACAGGCCCCATTAGAGCACCTCGCTTAGAATTGCAGTTAAAATCTACATCAAGAGATATCCAAGACGATAACTCCATCCGCTACCCCCTCAAGCTCAAAAACTACGACGACTTAAGAATGGATAACTTCGCCATTCCCCGAATTTTAGTTGTCGTTTTAATCCCCGAAACACCGGAAGACTGGTTAACCCAGTCGGAAACAGAACTCTGCATCAGAAACTGCGGATATTGGAACTCGCTGCGGGGAAAGCCAAAAACACCAAACACAAACGCTGTCACCGTCGCCATCCCCAGAACCAACCAATTTACAGTCGCCGCCCTTCAGTCAATTATGGAGGGAATTAGCCAAGGAGTTCAACCATGAAAGTCACCATAAAAGATAGCCAAACTCTCGAAACAATCGAGCTAAATCAACTGAGAAATTACTTACAAACTCACGGCTGGCATGAACACCAACCTTTTTTAGATAATGCCACACTTTGGCACAAACCAACAGCCGATGCAGAAGAATTTGAAATATTGCTACCTAACCGGGAAAACCTGGGAGATTATGCAGCCCGCATCCGCGAGGCAATCCAAACCCTAGAAAACGCAGAAAATCGCCCTCAAATTGAAATTTTAAGCGAACTACTTACCAGCATTCCCAACACGATTATTCAGGGGATTGTTATGCAAATTCACACCCCAAATACCCAAAAATTAAGTGGCGAAATAACTCTCCTCGGCCTTGTAGCTGACAAATTGCGGAAAATTCAAACTTCACTTGCAGACAAAGATTATATCCTGGCGATTAAAGCTTATCAAGAACGCTTACCGATTCTCTGTAGCGGTGACTTAATCAAAGATAACAACACCTTCATCCTGAAAAACCCCCACAACTTAACCCTCGATGAATTCTGGTAAAACTAACAGATTTTGTCGAAACCTATAGCGGTTCTCAGGAAAGTAAGGTACTCTTCCTGTTTGGCCAATGCCCAATGCCCAATGCCCAATGCCCAATGCCCAATGCCCAATGCCCAATGCCCAATGCCCAATGCCCAATGCCTGCAAGAGCACCTCATGTTACTGAGAAAAGCTATATATTAAACACCTTCCAAACAGATATCAAGTTCCCTAGCAAAGGCCTCTGGCGCATCCAGCATCAGCCAGTGTCCAGTATCGGCGATCGTAGTTGTCGTCAGTGTGGGACGGAGGATGTGGAGGCTGAAGGGAAAAGCGTTTGAGGGAGCAATAATGGCCTGGGCCCGTGTTCTAGGGGCTGCTAGGTAGCGATCGAGAGCATCAACTGCTTCAAAGGCAAACATCCCGCGAGACATTCCAGACAGACAATCCTGTGGAGTCGCCGCCAAGCAAGCGAGTATCCGATCGCGCGTATGGGCCCTGCTTCCTGTCAGTGCGTCGTTGAAGCCCGCTTCCACAGCAGCCCGCCAATCCTCCATCTCCAGCGCCCTCTGGTAGGGGACGATCCGTGCCTCGTGCACATCTGGAGGCACCTTGGTAAAGTCTCCAGGTGGATCTACCAGGATTAACTGCGCGATGCGGTGTGGTGCTGTGGCTGCTGTGGCGAGGGCAATACAAGCACCGAAACTGTGCCCGACGATCGCCACTCGATCGAGTCCCAGCCCATCTAGTACCGCCAAAACATCCGCTGCACAGGAGGCGGGCGCATAGTTGCCGTCCTCCGGCGGTGCAGAATCACCGTGTCCCCGCATATCAAGGGCGATCGCCCGTCGGGTACCGGCGACATGAGCAAGCTGGGCATCCCAGATGCTCGCAGAAACCGTCATACCGTGCACGAACACCACCGGCAGCGGTTCCGACTCCCCAGCGGTGACAGGGCGGCTGGCTTCGATGATGTGAATAGTGCCGATCGGTCCTTTGATAGTTGTCGATCGCATAAAAACTTCTCCTAAGTTTTATAGTCCTGGACGCACGGGTAGTCAGAAACCGGATTTTTCGCAAAAATACTTCGTTAAAGCATCGCAGAAAAGGTAAAAACTCGGTTTCTTTGGTTTGGATGGGTAAGCCAGGTTTTAATTTGCTATAGCGGTTCTCAAAAAATTGAGGTATGCCCTATGCCCTATGCCCTATGCCCTATGCCCTATGCCCTATGCCCAGTCGTACCTCATATGAGAGATCGAAAGGCTATATTTTCACACAACCAATTTTACCTCTGTTACTCCTTGGCGCAACTCATACTGTCCTTTTACCCAAAATTGTTTAATTTTTTCACCCAAAAACGGAGCAGCTTGCATCATCAATAAACGCAATAATCCATTTTTTCGTAGTTGTTCGCCTTTCCACGCTTCTTGTGCTTGAAGTTGTTGGGCGCGAATAATTTCGGGTTCGCGTTCTGCCTGAATCCGCGATAATCCTAAGTCAATATCCTCGTAATTAGCCCCTGCTTTCAATAAAGGTACAAGGTGATTGGCCGCAACAATTACATCGCGGAACGCCATGTTAATTCCTTGAGCGCGAACCGGAGACATGGGATGTGCAGCATCCCCCAAAAGTATGATTCCTGGTCGATGCCACCGCGGACAGCGACCAACGACAACAGATAATCGCATCGGAGATTCGATCGTATCCGCACAGTTGCGGAAATGTTCTGCCATCCACGCAGGCGATCGCGATGCGAAAGTTTCTGCCCAGTCTGTGTGTTTCCGATCCGTTTTGTCATCTACCGATAACACCCAAGCCAGATGAAGTTTTCCTGATTCTGCCCCATGAAAGACACTGAATCCGCTACCGCCATTCAGGATGGAATAAAATACATTATCCGCCACAAACCGAGGATGAGCGGCAAGTTTAAACCACAGAACATCTATACTATTCTGCTGTTTTACTAACTCTAATTCTGCACGCTGTCGTACAACCGAGTTTCTACCATCTGTACCAATCACAAGTGCTGCAGGAATCTCTCGCCCATCTCCTAGCTTTACACCCGCAATGCGATCGTTGCTGTACAGTAAATCTTTTACGGGAACACCTGAGATAAATTCAAACGCTGGATGCAACTGAGCTTCTGAAATTAGTGTTTCTAGCAAAGGCGGTTGCGATACCAGCGTACAAGGTCGATTTGACCCCATTGGCTCATCAACTCGAAATAACTGCCGATCGCCCACAACGAACTCCCAGGCATCAATTTGTCGGTGTGGAACACCTTCTAGCATTGTGGATAAGCCCATTTGGGTGATCGCATCCAATCCGCTGGGCATTAACCCTTCACCGCGAAACACTCGGTAGGCATCTTTTGCAGCCTCAACCAACGTTACAGAAATACCTCGTTTTACCAGCAGCAAAGCAAGTGCCGCACCAGTTGGCCCCGATCCCACAATTACAACTTGTGTCATTTGGTATTTTCCATTGCTTGTTGCGGATATGGAGATGCGAACAGAGGTGGTTAAAGGGTGCGCGACAATCTATTAGACATCTCCCATAATTATTGTGGAACAGGCATCCTTCCTGTTCAAAACCTGCTTTTTTGGAGAAGTTTCTTAATCCCAGCTATTTTTGGAGTGCTTGCCGAAAAGTCTTAATCGCATCAACATGATTCACCATATTGATGCAACGCAACAACAAATCCAAATCGATTCCTTTCACTTCCTCACTACTGGAAACCTTTTCATAATGAAGTGTATTGCCCTCTCCCCGGAGGTGATAAACCTCTAACAATCCATCTTCCCAGAACCACACTTCTTTTATCTTCAGCCGCTTGTATGCCTCCAGTTGGTTGATGCCACCACTGGAAAACACGACCTCGATCGCCAAATCGGGTAGCCTGCGACCAGGGGCAAGTTTATAAGATTCATCCGCCTCTCGCTTGACTTTTCCCGTTTCACTTTCCAGAGTCATTGAGCCAGTTGGAGTAAAGTCAAACCCCGCCATCAGCAGGTACAGTTCCACCACTGCACCAATTCTTGCTTTAACAATTTCGTGGGGCTCTCCAGGCATTACTTTAATCTCCAAAACTCCATCCAGGAAAGACAGTCGATATCCTGGACGGTCTAATAATTGCTCAACTGCTTTGAACTCTCTCCAAGTCAGTCCCTCAAACAGAAGGGGTGATTCTTTTTTGGGTGGTGCGATGATTGCTGCAGTCATTTGATTCTCCAGTCTATTTCCAGATGAGAAACGATCGGGTTTGGAGGGCGATTTGTTTATTATAACTTTAAGTAGCATCCTCCACTGTAAATCCGATTTCTTGCCCGTAGGATAGTTCCAGCGTGTGACCGTCTGGGTCTCGCAAAAAAGCCCAGTAGCCGATCGGATATCCAGAATCTTTTGGTTCTTCAAGCAATACGCCTTCTTGACGTGCTTTGTCGCAGAGTTCGTCCATATATTCGCGGCTTTTGCAACCTACTCCGAGGTGTGCAAAGGGAGACAGAACGGGATGTACGGAGTCTGTTTGAATTAGCACAATTACAAAAGGGCGAGTGCGGTCAGAAAGCCAGACCACAGCAACACCAGTTTCTGTATCAATGCGGCGGTGAACGACCTGCATTCCAGCATACTTGGAGTAGAATTCAATACTGCGATCGACATCAGAAACGGGCAGTGCGATGTGTGTGAGACCGATATCACTCATGGGTTATGTTGCTCCAGTCATATTAGGCTTAACATCAATAATTGCCACTTCCAATCTCATAAATTTAATGAGACGATCGCCACTTATACCAATTTTTTATGAGGCCCCGTAGAATCCGATCACCCGGGCGCCCCCCGCGTCCGGGGGGGGACAAGAGTCCGATCTTTCGTCCCCCTACTATCAGGTAGATGCGACGGGGATCGAGATATGTGCAACTTCACATTAAATTGGTATAACCGCTCGTAACTGTCCATCGTTTTGCTGCCTAGTATTTGTAAGCAGCAAAACCTGAGCGGAACCAAGACGATTTACCTCTCAAGGTAGATGTCGGTTAATCCTGCCTTTGAGATACTCCATATGAAATGTAACTATTTATACTCATGCCGCATCTTTTGTTGGTAGACGACGAAGCCCCACTCTGTGAAAGCCTTGCTTACTCACTGAGAAAGGAAGGCTATGAGGTCACTACAGCACCAGATGGACACAGCGCGATCAAACAATTCCACAAGCAAGTACCCGATATCATTCTGCTCGATCTGATGATGCCAGAAGTTGATGGGATGGAAGTGTGTTGGCGTATCCGGGCTTTTTCTAATGTGCCTATACTGATGCTAACGGCTAAAGACCAAGATATGGATAAAGTGTTGGGCTTAGAGGCAGGGGCAGATGATTATGTGACCAAACCCTTCAATACGCAGGAATTGCTCGCACGGATTAAAGCTTTGCTGCGTCGCCATCATCCGGAATCTGCTTAAAAGCGGTTAAGGCATCCTTCAAGGGTTTGATAGCTCGGTTGGCTCAATCCGTAACCAATGGCGCTAGGTTAGGATCACTTGCAACGGATACACCATTTATACCAGCCATGTTTGAGCGGATGAAACTTTTTGCCCAAGACTCCTTCACGAGCAGATGGTTAGCATCTCTTCGGTGGAATTCAATCCACACGAAGCTCTTGGCTACCTACCTGATCCTGATCGTCTTAGGAACCTCGCTTATGTCTGGTTACATCCTATGGACGTTTTATGCCTTTTTCATGCAGTCTCGTCAGACAGATTTAGAAAACTGGGCAACAGCACTGAGCGAGAGCGTTGCAGATGCCCTCGAAGAAAAAGATATGCAACGGGTGCAGATCATTGTCCGGCGCTATGGGGCACCCGCCAATATCGCACTCCGTGTATTTGATGCCCAAGGTTCCCTGCTAGCCACCTCTAACCCTCAAACAGATCGACAAATCACCAATTGGCTGCTGATATCTGGCGTTTCAGAAGGACTACACGGTCATTCGGTGCAGGGCGTTACTAAAGGGGTTTTATCAACCGACGATCGCCTCTATATTGTCAAACCGATGACTCGCAACGGTCAGAGGTTGGGGATATTACGCATCTCGATTACTTTAGAACAGTTTCAGAAACAGTTTGTAAGGGTGATCTGGACAATTTTAGCCGCCCTTGGCATTACCATTTTTCTCTGTACCTTGGTCAGCGATCGATTAGCCCGGAGTCTCTCTAAACCCATTGAGGTGATGCGAAACTTTGCGATTCGCGTGGGTAGAGGACAGTTTGATGACAAACTCGTGATTCGTCAAAGCAATGAACTAGACCAACTCGCAACGGAACTGAATCGTATGAGTGAACGGTTGAAATCATTGGACAACGAACGCAGAGCCTTCCTAGCGAATGTTTCCCATGAACTGCGGACGCCTGTGAGTAACGTTCAAGTCACCATTGATGCGCTGGAGCGTGGCGCTGTGGATGAGCTGGAGTTGCGCGATCGCTTCTTTCAAACCATCAAAGACGAGACGAAGCGGCTTTCGGGCTTGATTAACGATTTGCTTGATTTAGGACGCTTAGAAGCGGGTGTCACGCTATTAGAAATCCAAGCCATTGCCTTAGAAAGTGTCATCAGCCGTGCGATTAGAGCAATGGAAGTTCGTATGCAGGCTAAAAACGTGACTGTAGAAGTTGATGTTGCTGACCTTCGGATTATGGGCGATTCGGAACGCTTATTACAGGCTTTTTTGAATCTCTTAGACAATGCGATTAAGTATTCTACCCCCAATGCTTGTATTTTCATTGCTGCCTCTGGCAACAAGCAACAGGCTCTGATTTCAATTCAAGACCAGGGAAGCGGCATTCCTGAAACCGATTTACCTCGCATTTTTGAACAGTTTTACACCACGAGCCGCTCTAGTAAGAATGGGGTTGGTCTGGGTCTAGCGATTGCCAGACGCATTATTGAAGCGCATGGAGGCAGTATTACAGCCAGTAGTAAACCCGGTCAAGGGGCTGTATTCACCCTTTCTCTACCCTTAGAATCATAAGTAGTTGATCCCGTTGTCTGGTTCGGTGTCACTTCTTCCACCTGACTCACAGCAGTATTAGTCAAATGGATAGGAAAACCCGACTCTGCCAAATCAGACAATCTAGATTTAATTATCTTTTTATTTAAAGAAAAATGTTGTGCTAATTCTTTGTCAGGACATTTGCATTTTTTAGAATTATTTAGTAGTCTCTAATACCAATTTAATGTGAAGTTGCACATATCTCGATCCCCCTCGCATCTCCCTGATAGTAGGGCGACGAAAGATCGGACTCTTGTCCCCCCCGGACGCGGGGGGCGCCAGGGTGATCGGATTCTACGGGGCCTCATAAAAAATTGGTATTAGCCGCATTCAGATCCATTGCTTTAATGAAACCATCTTTTCCGTCCATGTACCCTTGAATATTATCAGGGTATTTTTGGGCAAGTTTTCTCTTTAGTTCGCTGTATTGCTGCGCGTCTTCAGGATGGGAAATCCTATAATCTCGAAACGCTAAATGGCGCTCTATCTGCGCTCAGTTCACTTCAAACCCGTGAACGTGGTGTGTTCTAATCCCTGCTTCATTACCCTTGCGAAAAAAACGACGACCGGATATCCCAAACTCACCCATTGCTTCATAGCCTAAAGCCTCCATTGCTGAAGTCTGTGTATCGACTTTCGTAATATCTTTAACCTCAACTAACATATCAATAATCGGCTTTGCATGAATTTGTGGAATGGCTGTGCTACCAATATGATGTATAGCAACCACATTGTCCCTAAGTGCAAGTGCAATCAGTTTCGGCTCAGTTTCAAAGGCGCTGCGCCAATTTGGATCGTGCGGGACGACTTCTACTTTGAAAAAATCTAGTTTTCTTGACATCGCTGATATTTATTTGCTTTTTTTGTCATCTCATTGCTTTACGATCGCATTTAACCGAAACAGATTTTATTAGGTCTCATTTTTTACGGGTTGCGCCCAAAGCTCTTAAACATACGGACAACGGGGAGGAACTGACTGTTTGGGAGAGAAATTTCAAACCGCTCAATCACCTGATAGTCAAATTTTGTGTAAAATGGCTCTCCCGCCAGCGTCGCAATCATCTCAACTTGCTTAAATCCAGCACGCTCAGCAGCCATTTCACATACTCGCATAATCTGACTTCCAATTCCTCGACGTGCCCATGCTGGATGAATAAAGAATGCACGAATCTTTGCCGAGTCGCTGTCTGGGTTGAGCAGGCTCTCTTCTGGATTATTTTTGCCTGAATCACCTCCATAAAGCGTTTTACGCTTACTCCAACCACCGCAACCAACAATTTGGTGATTGTTCTCAGCAACAAAGTATGTTTGGTCTAGAATCAGTTGAGTATCAACCCCAAAAACTGTGCCCAGTGCGCCTTCAATCTGCTCTGAACTATAGTAGCTTGCAGGCACAAGCTCTAGCAGAATCAGGAATTAAAGTTGTTAACTTAGGAATGTCTTCTAAGGAAGCTAATCGAATACAAAAATCCATTGAACCGATCGGCTAAACAAATCGCTCTCTTAGTTTGTCACATCCGTGAAAGCGGCAATGCAGCGATCGCCCGTTAGCGAAGCCCTCGAAGAGGATCGCCCACCCCCAGCTTTAAGCCCATACCCAAATATCGAACCCTCCCCCTTTCTTAAACTTTGTGGCAGGCTATGATTGACGGTTGGCAGCTTTTGAGAATCTAAATGCTAAACACAAATACAATAATTTCCAGCCTGCTGTTATTTATCCCAGTTTCCATCGCCGGACACTTTCTCGGCTGGGAATCCTCCACAATCTTCATCACCTCGGCTTTAGCCATCATCCCTCTAGCCGCCTGGATGGGGACGGCCACCGAAGAAATCGCCGTCGTCCTCGGTGCCAACTTGGGGGGTTTGCTGAACGCTACCTTCGGAAATGCCACGGAACTGATTATCGGCATCGTCGCCCTCAACGCCGGACTAATAGATGTTGTCAAAGCCAGCATCACCGGTTCAATTATGAGTAACCTTTTGCTGGTGATGGGATTGGCGATGCTGCTGGGCGGCTTGCGTTACAAAGAACAAGATTTTCAGCCGACAGTCGCCCGCTTGAATGCTTCAGCGATGAACTTAGCCGTGATTGCCATTTTGGTGCCAACTGCAGTTAATGCCACCTCTATTGGCATCCCTCCGGCAACTATGCAGAACCTCTCTAGCGCTGTTGCTATAGTCCTGATTGTCGTCTACGTGCTGACGCTGCTGTTTTCGATGAAAACCCACAGTTATCTGTACGATGCAGGGGTGGCAGAAATAGAAATGCTGGAAGATTTAGCCGAAAATAACTTAGCACCAGACAGTCCTGACCACAAAGTCAATCTGCCGCTGTGGATTGGGGTGTTGTTGGCCTGTACCCTGATGGTAGCTGTCGAGTCGGAACTGTTGGTGGGTACTCTGGAAGAAGCGACGGCGCGTTTGGGGCTGACATCACTGTTTACCGGGGTGATTTTAGTGCCGATTATTGGCAATGCTGCCGAACATACGACGGCGGTGACGGTGGCGATGAAAAATAAAATGGATTTGTCGGTTTCTGTGGCCGTGGGTTCCAGTTTGCAAATTGCTTTGTTTGTTGCCCCGGTGTTGGTTTTGGCAGGTTTTGTCTTGGGCAAACCGATGGACTTGAATTTCAACCCGTTTGAACTTGTAGCGGTTGCGGTGTCGGTGCTGATCGCCAATTCTATCAGTTCTGACGGCAACTCTAACTGGCTAGAAGGTACTTTGCTGTTGGCAGCTTATACGGTTTTGGCGCTGGCGTTCTACTTCCATCCGGTAATTGAGGGACTTGTTTAAAAGGCTTTCTTCTGCTGAAGGAAGAGGGAAGAGGGAAGAGGGAAGAAGGCCGATTTTTTCACTCCCTCACTCGCCCACTCTCCCACTCTCACTTCTTTCTTCGAGAGTGGTGGTTGCGATCATCGTACAATTGAAATGTGGCTGTTCTCTCGTTATTAGTTCTGGTCTGTTTGTACATTATGTGCTCTGATCAGGGATTTGTGACCTCGATCGGCTATGACAAACAACAAAAGCTTTGACCTCAACCCGATCGTTAGATCGCAGTGCTCCCGGTTATAAAAAAACACGGAATGCTGAAGTCAAGCGAGACTAAAACCTCCCTTGACTTCAGAGACGCTGCAAGATTTAAATCAAGGGTGCTGATGAGTCTTTTACTAGGTGTGCTACGATCGTCATAAGTTGAAAACTGACTTGGACTTGCATAGCCAAAAAGTTCACCAAAGTTAGTCATACTTAACTTGACTGATTAACATTCTGGGCGATATGATTAAATCAATGCCGAAAAAAAGGCTTAATTATCTGGGAGAGTAAACCGAGCGTGCAAGTCAAAAATGACCAGCCTGTCACAAGGTAGAACGGGAGCCCGCGTTTCGTTAAATTGGTTGAAAATAGTGGATGAATAATGGCTACAAGCTTCAACTAAAATTAATTCAATTAGGGCGTTGCTCCGCCCGAATTAACGCCTGTGGACAAGAAAGAGCCGACTCCCTTGGGTGAAGCAGGAAACAGACCCTTCAGGAGTAATTCTGATTGAATGGTGAGGCTTAAATAAGTTTGGCCAAGTTTGGTGTAGCAGTAAACGACGGTCGATTTAAAACTGACCAGCCTATAAAAAGGTCGAACGGGATACCACGATTCGTTAAATTGGTTGAAAATAATGGTTAAACAATGGCTAAAAGCTTCCACACTAATAAATAGTTGTATAGACTTCAAAAATAGGGTGCTGCTCCACCCGAATTTACGCCTGTGGACAAGTAAGAGCCGACTCTCTTGGCAGAAGCAGGAATCAGACCCTCTAGAAAATACTTCTAGTTGAATGGTAAAGCTTAGATAAGTTTAGCCAAGTTTTGTATAGCAGTGTCAAAGTAAAACTTGATAGAGCAACCTCAATCAGGGTTATGTGGCTTCTGTGAGTTATTGCCTCAATCCCAAATGCCCGAATCCCTCCGATCCAGCCAACTCTGGCAAATCCGTGTGTATCCACTGCGGGTCTGAACTTTTGTTGCAAGGTCGATATCGGCTAGTCGCGCCTCTCGGAGGCGGTGGCTTTGGCCGAACATTTGAAGTGGACGACAACGGCGCCCGAAGAGTGCTTAAAGTCCTGCTCAAAGACCATCCCAAAGCTGTAGAACTTTTTAAGCAAGAAGCCGACGTATTGGTCAGGCTGAGACATCCAGGTATTCCTAAAGTCGATCGCGACGGTTATTTTACATTTACGCCAGCTCACAGCACAGAGTCTTTTCACTGTCTGGTGATGGAGAAAATTGCTGGGGCCAATTTGCAAGACTGGCTGAAACATCGGGGCCGCCCCATCAGTCAAGAACAAGCTCTGAATTGGCTCAAACAACTGTCGGAAATTTTAGACCAAGTTCACCGACTCAACTATTTTCATCGGGATATCAAGCCGCACAATATTATGTGCAAGCCCAACGGGCAGTTAGTGCTGATAGACTTCGGGACTGCTCGGGAAGTGTCGGGGACTTATTTCGCTAAGGTTGGCCAGGGGCAAAATGTGACTGGTATTGTTTCTCCTGGCTACACGCCGCCGGAACAAACTAATGGCAAGGCTGTTCCGCAGTCTGATTTTTTTGCTCTGGGGCGCACTTTTGTTTATTTGCTGACTGGGAAGCCACCGACTGCGTTTCCAGAAAATCCCCGCACGGGCAGATTAATGTGGCGCAAAGGAGCTCCTCAAGTTTCCGACGCCGTGGCTAATGTGATCGATTACCTGATGGCGCCTTTTCCGGGCAATCGACCTCAAAGTCCCCAGATGGTTTTGCAGTGCTTGGAGGAAATTAATCTCGACGACGCAGAAACTCAGGTGCCGACTCAGTTGCCGACGACGGGGCAAACTAAAATTCGCGGAACTTCGGGGCCGTCTGTGGGGACGAAGCAGAGTGCCATGAACCGCCTCAGACCTCTAAATTCGGGATTGAAGAAGCCCGGGCAAGAGGCTTTGGATTGGTGGAAAAATAAGTTGCTGGCGGGCACGGCTGTTTTGATGGTGGGTATTGGCGCGTCTCAAATCTACGGTTCGCTGCGTTACGGGGTGTTTCCGGCAAACCCGGTGTGGCTGCTTTCTACTTTACCTACCACTCATTTTTTGCAAAAAAGTTTGGATAATGTCGGGAGTGTAAATGCGATCGCCCTGTCGCCTGACGGTCAAACTTTGGTGAGCGCCAGCTTTGGGACGATTAGAATTTGGAATGTAAGGACGGGACGCCTGGTGCGGACTCTAAATTCGGTACATTCTAAAAAATCGGTCAACACGCTGGCGGTGAGCCCGAACAGCTCGATTTTGGCCAGCGGCGGCGGGGACAATAATTTGATTCTCTGGGATTTGAAGACGGGGCGA
This sequence comes from Microcoleus sp. POL10_C6, assembly GCF_036701585.1. NCBI lineage: Bacteria > Bacillati > Cyanobacteriota > Cyanophyceae > Oscillatoriales > Microcoleaceae > Microcoleus > Microcoleus sp. POL10_C6. Next base: position 12,840 of record NZ_JAUBRB010000085.1, read on the forward strand.
CGGATGCGGACGATTGCCGCTCACAAAGCCGCCGTCAATGCGATCGCTTTTAGCAGGGACGGTCAAACTCTGGCTAGCGGCAGCGATGACAAAACTATTCGCTTGTGGAATGTCAGAACCGGCAGCAGGTTGCGGACTTTGAGCGGCCACGCCGGAGGAGTAAACGCGATCGCTTTGAGCCGGGACGGTAACACTCTCGCTAGTGGCAGCCAGGACAAGACTGTGCGTTTGTGGAATCTCGGTACCGGAGAAGTCAGAAGAATTATCACAGGTCACGGGGGCCCGGTTAATGCTGTGGCTTTTAGCCCGAACGGGCAAATTGTGGCTAGTGCTAGCACCGACAATACGATCCGTTTGTCGAACGTACAAGACGGGAAGCGCACCCGCACTTTTAAAGGGCATTCGAGCTGGGTGAGGACGATCGCCTTTAGCGCGGACAGCCGCACTTTGATCAGCGGGGGCGGAGATATCATAGTTTGGGATTTGAAGACGGGAAAAGAAAGAAGCAGTCTTTCTGGTCACAGTCAGTTTGTGAGTTCGATTGCTATTGCCAGAGATAGCAAGACTTTTGTGAGCGGCAGTCCCGATCGCACTATTAAGATTTGGCGAATGCCATAGTCATACTATTTTAGATTTTAGATTTTAGATCTAAGAATTGGTAATGACTGCTTTTGTATGGGTTTGGAGTACGGGTCTACAGTTGCATTGTTTTTTACTGGCATCAGTAGTCATATCAATTTCGGTTGCATTAGAATGATTAAACCGCTCTTGACCCTCTCGACGCAGAGGAATAGAACAGAGGGATGAATAATTCCGATGGTACCGGATTTGACATTATTCAAAACCCCGATCAATTACCCATTACCAATTCGTAATTTTCAAGTTTCACATAAATTGCGTATTATCCAAAAATTCCTCGCCCGTTTTTCGCAAATTCATCCACAGTTTGCTGCGATAATTCATGAACTGCGATCGCCTGCAACACGTCAAAAGGCAATGTCAAATGATGTGCGCCAGCTAACAAAGTTTTTACCGCTTCTTCCGGCGATTTAATGCTAGCTGCCAAAATCTCAGTATTACTTCTCTGCAACACATTTGCCATATCCCGCACTAAGGCAAAACCGTCTCCTAACAATCTGGTGGCGCGATTCACGTAGGCGATCGCATATTTGGCCCCCGCTTCTGCGGAGACAACTGCTTGTGATGCGCTGTAAATAGCTGTCACCGCGCAAGGAATTTCCGGTGACAAATGCGCTACTGCTTGAAAACCAGCCGCCGTTGCTGGAACTTTCAACACTGTTTGCTGTCCAATTAATTCAAAAGCCGCTTTTCCTTCTGCTACCATGCCATCAAAATCAGATGCAGTTAGCTGATAATACACTTCCCCCGGAATAAGTTTTGCCAGTTGTGTGAGCGTCACATCGGGAGCTAAATCGCTTTTTCCCAGGAGGGTTGGATTAGTAGTAATTCCCGACAGCCAGCCGAACTTGCTCGCCTCTTTTGCTTCGGCTACAATTGCAGTATCGAGATAAATTCCCATCAGCTCTACACCTTTATTTTCTTAGTTTATTCTGAGTTGTCCGATGTTTAGTTTCAATTTGATGTCACTGAGCGTCAAATTGATTGTTAGGTATTAACTGTAGCAGATTTGTGAAAACATCGCTAGTAAGTAAAAATAACAATTAAGTGATGGGTATCACGTCAGTTGCTGATTACGATCGCCATGTAAGAAAACTTCGATAGCCAAATGCCGGAAACAAACAATTTATATTTGTAGTATGGGTTATGTATGCAATAACTCAAGGAGGTGACTCATAAAATGAGAGAAAAAGAAAATCATCAGTCACAAGTCAGTCTTGAGGTATCTTGTGACAAAGGGGAGTTTAAAAAACCAGCAGCCACTCAAGACTTGTCAGAAAATGATAATTCTCAAACCGAGTCTCAAGCATTTGAAAATCACGGTGAAGATGGTTTGAAGGCTCTAGCACGCTTAATGATGGTGAGTCTAACTTGGTCGCTGGCAGGACTTTCTAAACCTAAGTAAATTTTTGGGCTATGGGTTATATCGTTTCCGGTTGGATGGGAATGATCAAGTCAAGGTTGCACAATTCCACATTCCCCCACTCCCCACAAACCACTCCCCATCATAAGGAGTGTTACCGGAATTGATATTATTGGTTATTGGTAATCAAGACTGGTATTCTGCCAGAGTGCCATGAATCTTTAAGTTTTAATATCCAATTCCTAATCTCTCGCCTGTGCTTTTTATAGTACAGGCTTGCCCTTTTCCCAATCGGGTGGGACTCCATGCCTCATCCCTGGGCTTCGCCCAATTCCCCATATCAAACTTTTATTTATATCAACCGTTTCGGCGGTTGCTATAAATCCGCCCCAAAGACACAATATTGTTGTGTCCGGATCTGCTACTTAATATTTTCCGAACCTACTGCCTCAGAAATCGAATTAAATCCTTTTTCTTCCAACTTTTGCAGTAAACCTTGGAGAATTCGACGCACCATCCAAGGCCCTTCGTAAACCCAACCGGTGTAAACTTGAATTAAACTCGCACCCGCGGCTATTTTTTCCCAAGCATCTTCGGCGGTGAAAATGCCGCCCACTCCAACTATCGGCAATTCGCCTTTTGTATATTGCCAGATAAATCGGATTACTTCTGTCGATCGCTCCCGCACTGGAAGCCCGCTAATTCCCCCAGCTTCTTCGGCGATTGGTTTGCCTGTTTCTCGCAATATTTGTGTTTTCAATCCGTCGCGGCGGATGGTGGTATTTGTGGCGATAATTCCTGCTAGTTGGTAGGTTTTTGCTAAGTCGAGGATTGAGACGATCGCCTCTGGTTCCAAATCCGGCGCAATCTTGACTAAAATTGGCTTGGTTCCCTGATTTTCTTGTTGCAAAATTTCCAAAATTGTGCTAAGCCCAGCAGCATCTTGGAGCGATCGCAACCCAGGCGTATTCGGAGAAGAAACGTTCACTACAAAATAGTCGCCCCAATCTTTCAGCAGCTTAAAACTCTCCAAATAGTCGGCTGCTGCCTGCTCTAACGGTGTTACCTTAGATTTACCGAGATTGATGCCCAAGGGGAACCGAGACTGAGGCATGGGGCGCTGGGCATCGAATTTTGACTGTTTCTGTGCTGCCTGAAACCGGGCTGCCATTGCCGCGGCTCCTTGATTGTTAAATCCCATGCGGTTGAGGGCTGCACTGTCCTCCGTCAAGCGAAACAAGCGAGGTTGAGGGTTTCCCGGCTGCGGCTGACAAGTGACAGTTCCAAGTTCGGCAAAGCCAAAGCCAAAATTTGCCCAAATGTCAGCAGCTACGCCGTTTTTATCAAATCCCGCAGCTAAGCCGACAGGATTGTTAAAGCTCAGTCCCCATAAAGATTGTTCGAGGCGAGAATCTTGGAATCCCAAAGATTTCTGCAATCGAGAGAGCATTTGGCTGGTTGCGGGGTTTGACTGGGTTCTGGCTGCGAGTTCGAGAACTTGGAGAGTGCGGTTGTGCAGCCACTCGGCATCGGTTTTCAATACGGAAAACAACAGCGGGCGTACAGTTGATTGATAAATATCCAATGATTTGTACTGGGGCAATTTACAAATTAGAAATGAGAAGGAAAATAAAAATATTCACGAGCAGACAGCGAAGGCGAAGTTTTTACTTCAACTTCGATCGACTTTATCCAATGTTTGAGATTGAAGGATAAGTGAGACGATTATATTATAAGTTGACTCTTTGGCATTTTATTTTTGTGAATATTTAAGTTAGTAATTTTAAATTAGACAAGGTGCGGGGAAGCTTGGAAATGGGGCAGCAGCAAAGACCAAAGGATTTAGACGAACAAATCGCGACCCTAGAGCGCGTTCTCCAGACTCTCCGAGAAGAGGAGAATGTTGAAGTGTTACTTTCGACCACACTCGGCTACTTGCAAGCGGAATTTGACTGGCGGTTGATTTGGATCGGGTTGTACGATCGACAGGCCCACAGATTGTTCGGGAAAGGCGGCATAACTCCTAACGGCGACCAGTCTTTTCTCAAACAGCGGTTTGCCCTCAGCCCAGGGGATTTGCTGGAACAAGTGGTGATTCAGCTTCGGCCGGTGGGAGTCCCGGATTTGCGATCGGAAAGTAGAGCCGGAGAATGGCGCAAAGCAGCTCAAACTTTCAATATTCAAGGCACGACTCTGTTTCCGCTGCGCTACAAAGACCGCTGCTACGGCGTGATTTTGCTCGGCACTGAGGTATGGGGAGCGTCGCCCAAGTCGGGGGAAAAAACGCAGTTGGCGATCGTATTTGGAGCGCTAGCAACTGCTCTTTACCAAATAGAAAAAGACTGGCAGCGACAACAAGTTAAACACCCAGATGAGTCTCTTTTAGCGCTGATTTCGCAGTTGGGGGAATTGCGATCGCTCGACCAATACTTGCAAGCGGTTGTCGAACAAACTCATGAATTTACTGAGCCGACACGCACCAATGTTTATTGGTTCGAGCGAGAGCGGCGCTATTTTTGGCGCCGAGTCAGCAACCGCGAAGTTGCTCCGGGTTTGGGCGGGCCCGGCCGAGCGGCTTCGGGCATCACCGTTCAAGACTTGGGCGAATTTTATCAGGCTTTGGGCAGGGAAGAAATGGTTTGGATCGGTGAATCTCAAAGTTCTCTGAAAACTGAGCTGACGGGGCGGTTGATGCAGCAAATCCGCGCTCGCTCTCTGTTGGCTGCGCCGATTGTTTCAGAAGGGGAATTGTTGGGATTTTTGGCAGTCGAAGCCAGCGAACCCCGGATTTGGCAAGACAATGAAAAGCATTATCTGCGGGGAGTGGCGCAGTTAGTGGCTCTGACGGCTCCTGTGTCGGAAATGGAGGAGAAAATTCAACAAACTGAGATCGATCGAGATTTAACTGCTGGAATAGCTCACGCCATCTACAGCGATGCTGACTGGGAGGCGACTTTGAAACATACCGCCGAACAGTTGTGTGAGCGGCTCAAATGCGAATACTTTTTGTTGCTGCTGTACGGCGAAGAACAAAATCGCTTTGAAATTGTCTGCCAAAATCTGCCGCGCAACCGCAGGCCAGTGCCGTCGCCACTCAATGCCCTCGATGTGGCTGACGTGGGGCTGTTGCAAGAAAGCGAACCTCTGGCTATTGAAAATTGGGAGGAAGATGGGCGGTTGGGCGCTTGGCGGGATGTGTTGGGGGAAGCGGGGGTGCGATCGCTTTTGGCATCGAGTACGAGGGGGAAAAAGAAAGAGGGAGAAAACCCGAATCTAAAATCGAAAATCGCTAATCGAAAATCGATCGAGGGTTTGCTGGTTGTCGGGCACAGTGCAACTCGCACTTGGAGGCGATCTGAACAAGAATTAGTTCGGCTAGTAAGCCAACAACTCGGATTGATCCTGCACTCGTGGCAGCAGAGTTCGGCAATTGACAAATATCAGCAATTTGAGCGATCGCTCAAATCGGGTTTGGCGGTTTTGCACCATTCTCCTGATGAGCAATCTGAGCGAGAGATATTTGCTGCTTCACCGACGATGTTCCCAGAGTTGCCGCTACAAAAGCTCGATCGTAACTTTGCTCAACACGTTTCCGAGACACTTTCCTGTCCTTTAGTAGCCGTAATTACTTGGAATCCCGGTGAGGAGGAAGGTTCAATTGCGACGGCGCTAGCTGCCAATCCCGTATTTGCCCTCAATCCCGAGGCGGTGATTCCTGTCAAAACAGATGCTTTGATCCAACAAACCCTGGCTGCTAGCGGGGTGCTGCAACAGAGCACGAGCCAACTGCAACTGGCGACGAAGCGGTGGCTCCGCAGTCCGGGAATTGGCGAGATTCTGACGGTGGCACTGCGGACGGCCCCAGAACACGCTCCGGCGGGCATTGTGGTGGCTGCAGACGCTCCGGGCCGCCAGTGGTCGGAGTTGTCGGTGAGTTTACTCAGCTCGATGGCGTCTCAGTTGGCTTGGTGGCGCAGGTATTTGGCGGTGCAATCGATCCAGGAGTCGCAGCGATTGGATCTGGAGTTGCTCAACTGGTACAAACAGCGCCGTTTTGAGGACTTTTACCGCACTGTGGGAGCGGGGGTGAAGGAGTTGGGGGAGTTGAGTCAGTCGATTTTGCAGTCGGCGAAGGAACAAAAGGATGCTCTGAAAATTTTGCGCTACCAACAGGTTTTGCGACACATTGGCAATGCTGTGGGGTCAACTCATTTGCTGCTGAAACAGGAACAGTGGCGGCTGCAATTCGCACAAGATGCGGTGCCTGTGAGCGCTTGGCTGAGGCGATCGCTCGATCGAACGGCCCCCCTGGTGAAACAGTCTAAAGTCTTGCTGGAAGTGCACAGAGAAACTGCTGTGTCGATGCCTGCAGGTCAGACTTTGAGCGTTCGCGGGGACAGCATCAAGCTGGATTTGATCCTGTGCGAATTGCTGGCGACGGCTTGCAGGCGCTCTGCTGTTGGCGCCAAGATTGATATTCGCTCTCAGTTGTTGGGGGAAGATTTGTTAGAATTGTCTGTAATCGATAGCGGCGCGTGCGATCGACACTTCATTGCAGCCTTCAACGGGGATTCCGAACCCGATATATTAGCGGTTTCTAGTTCCAATAGGTCGATCGTCCAAAATCTCTTAATTTGTCAGCGAGCGGTACGCTTAATGGGGGGAAACTTTTCCATAGAAATGTTAGAAAACAATTTAATTGTCGCTCGTTTAGTGCTGCCCCTAGCCAATTCTTAATATTGCAAAATTTTGTAAAAGTTCCAAGCTGCGATCGAGGATTATAGGGGCGGGTTTCACCAACAATAATTGCCTAAAACCCATAATCTCATAACTGGAGTTTAGACTAAAGAGTACGATCGCCCTCAAGCAAAAGTGATCTCCCCACAGCACAATCGAAGGGATGA
>NZ_JAUBRB010000086.1:0-19697 GCF_036701585.1 Microcoleus sp. POL10_C6
CTTAGTTGTTTTTTTAAATGAATGAGGTAGAATGTTGGTATCATTATTTTTGAGATAGGCAAGCGTGTAACAATTATGCTGCCTATTTTTTTTTAGCACACATTGGCTCAATCCTTACAAAGGTATGGGTTTCAGGCTGGTTGTTACCCCCCCAGCATTGCGACTAATGCTCCCGATTTAGCTAAAAATGAAATTTTCTTGAAAGCCGAACTTATTCAAGATTTCCACAATTTAGGATTTTCCTTAATAGAAATGTCGCTCCAGCTAAAAAAAGTAGCCCAATTGCCGGAATGGGTGAAAATTTGGGAAACGCTGCCAATTTTTACAGATGCTGAAATACCCGCCGGATATTTGGACTGATAAATATACACAATTAGGGCTGTTAACGGAATCCGACAAAAAACTCTAATTGTAGGGTGTTTATGGGGGCACCATCGGGCTGTAGAGTCTTTAGGGGCCCAGCATCCCTATGTCTGTAGCAAATCCCCATCACTCAACAGTTGATACTACGAAACATCGCTCTAAAAAATACTTGACATTGAAAATCGGGCGGTGTAGTATAGAAGTAGTGCATAGAATGAAAAACATGAGACTAAAAAGTTGGGAGTCTCCTCGCAGCGAGGGTAGAAACTCCAAAGGTAAAGGCGGCTCAGCCAGGGCTCGGCAACTCAAAAAGCAACAGCAAACTCTGCGAAAACAGTTAAAAGCTCAACACGATCGACAAAACGATCGACAAAACCACCCACAAAACCACCCACAAAACCATCAAGGGAAGGAAACCCATAATTCCTTCCCTTTTTTTGTATCTTTCCGCCGCTCAATCCCGCTGAATGTTCGGACAAATCGTGCTACTAATGCTCGCCTCGGAGGGTTGCTCTTGCCAGCAGTTGAGAATCCCTTGCAACTCCCTCTTCAAAGTTTCTAAGGCTGCAATTTGCACGGAAATTTCCTCAACCTTAGCCGTGAGATGCTGCTTCGCTTCAGAGCAAGGCAACTCTCCCCGATCGCGAACCTGTAAAATATCCTTAATCTCCTGAAGGCTCAAACCCAGAGCCTGAGAGCGTTTAATAAACGCCAACCTATTAAATACCGTTTCGCCAAACAAGCGATAACCAGCGGGCGATCGCTTTACCGCAGGAGACAGCAAGCCCATCTCCTCATAGTAACGAACAGTTTTCACCGACAAACCACTACAGGCAGCTACAGAGCCAATTTTGTACAGTTTCTCGGCAACAGAAATATTCATACACCAAGCATCCAAGATTGAAAGACTTTCTTGCCCTATCTTTTAGTGCCTCAGATCCAGGGAGTCGATCGGCACCTCGCCCAGTCACTATTGCCCGGTAATCTTAATAAGGAGGATTTTTCTTAGACACATTAAGCACGGGCAACTGAGGTCTAGAAGACTGAGGAGGAAGATAGTATTCAGGAGCAGGTGCGGGTTGTTCGGCTCCAGAGCGGTAAAATTGCCACCAGCGGAGACCCATCGCCACCCCAGCCGTACCCAGTCCAAAAGCCAATAAAGAGCCACTCGCACCCATGCTGCCGATGGCTGCATCGACAACGCCCACTGTCACAACAAAGCTGGTAATTGGTTCTCTACGGTAAGCTGACCTCAAAAGTCGCGTCCACGAAGCATTCATTTGGTTTTACTCTGTTCTATATTTATTTACAAGCTCTAAAACTTAGAGTTGGCGGAACGATCGGGATTTCTAGCTCAAAGACTAGCTTTACCTAAATTAATCTTCTCGCCTGTGGGGAATTGTACGGGAGCGAGGCAAAATTGCCAAGCTTGTCAAATCAAAATTCCACCCCATATATACCTCCAAAAGCCAGCGATTGCATTCGGGAACAGATCTCTCTCGACAGAGAAGTCGCTGGGCTTGTTTCTAATTAATATTTTAATCAATTCCCGAATTTGTCGCGGTCAGCAGAAGTCACACCCGCTGCCGTTCGAGTCAAGACAAAGTGTAAGGCTGACCGCGCCATTGCTAAAATTAGTTGAGACCTAACCAGGACAGCAAGCCCTGGCCTGTGACATACTCGATAATTAAAGTTAGAGAAAAACCGATCATCGCGGCTCGACCGTTAAGGCGTTCCGCGTAGCTGTTGAAGCCAAACTTTGGCTGTTCCAGTTTGGGAGTGACGGTGGGTTGTAGTTGTGTCATTACTTTGGGTACCTGGCGATCGACGCTATTCAAATGTGAAATTCAATGTTAGTTACAAATCTTAAACATTGCTACTTCTATTATAAAGAGGGTTAACCGCCGTCAACCGTCCCGGAAGAGAAAAAACTGCCACCAACTAATGCCAATTAATTATACCCGCTCAAAATATGACTAATCAGTTAGATAACGATAAGCTTCCTGTCGCCGTACAGCGAGTTGCCTTTGCCCTTCGTACAACAGGCTGGGTTTGCTTCTGGGTACAGGTAGTGCTAGGGGTGGTAGCGGCGATCATTTTGCTCTTTGCCATCCCCTTCGCCCTCCCCAGGGCTAGCGCCGCTGCGGGTTCAACCAGTGCCGGCACCGGCGGCGGCGTATTTTTTGCCATTTGCGGGCTGGCCGTACTCGCTTACAGCGTATATCGCTCTTTCCGCTTCACCCGCTTGTCGAGACAACTGCGATCGCCCGGTAACGCTGTCCGCCCCAAAAAAGCAGACACCATCAAAGAGGTGCGGCTGGCACTGATGAGCAACTTGTCAGGAATGGTGCTGACGCTGATCGGCGCAGAAGCCATCAGCGGCACGCTTTTAGCCAAATCTCTAGCTCAGCCGCAAGCCTTGTTCGGTGCCGCAGTCGATGTGGGCCGATTTATTCAGCCCCTAGATATATTTGTGGTACTCGCCAATACTCACGCCACTGTTGCCCATTTTGTCGGGATTTTCGGGGCTCTGTGGTTGCTCGATCGCATCCACAAGCAATAGAAAATTGGTAAGTGGGAATTGCGCCTCTCCCACTCTCCCACTCTCTCATTCTCTCACTCTCTCTCACTCTCCCACTCTCCCCCAACCGACATCCGGAATCACTGCCAACCTGTCGAAGAACGTACTCAGATACCTTCTACCAAGACAACATGAATATCATGGCACTGAAACCCGAGGCTTATTTTGGGGTGACAGATCACCCAACTATTGAAATTTCTCAAGAAAGTTTTCGTTCTGTCCTAGGTCAAATAGAAGCTGAACTCGTATGTAGCGACACCTATAGCCAAGCTCTAGCTAGCTTGCAAACAATGTTGGGTGAAGCAGCCTCCGCTGCCGAAATTTTAATTAGAGCAGTTAGCAGAGAAGCCGTCAAGCTCGCATTCGATCGATTTCCCAAACAAAACAAAATTGAACCGCAAGTAGCCCCAGAGAGTTTTACTGCTGTAAGTCCCGCCATTGAGACGGTGACAGAAATTCAAGAATTGGAGCCACCAGTAGCTGCTCCTGTCTTCTATTGGCGCAGCGCTAGTGTGGAAGCGCCGCCCCAAACCGAGTCCGACACAGAAAATTCCGATGGAGAAAGTAACACCTCTGAAGACAGCAAAGAAGCGCCCCAAGACGAAATTAAAGTCGAGTCGGCTCCACCTGCAACTGTCACCCTCCCCGGAAAATCCTTCCCAGGGTTCGGTTTTCCCAAAAAGCCGAAAAAACTCACCAAGGAAGAAGAAGCAGCAATAGCAGTTCAACAGCGAGAAGAGTGCCTGCGGGAGTTGGGTGGAGAATTGCGTAAGGGACGGCAAATTCGCTCCCTATCTCTGCTGCAACTCCACAGTCAAACTCTTGTGCCGGTTCACCACATCGAATCGATCGAAAATGGGGAAATCGACAAACTGCCCCAAGATATTTACGTTAGAGGTTTTATCCGCAGACTGGGCGACGCCTTGGGACTAGACGGCAGCGCTATGGCGAATGCTTTGCCCAAACCCGCTCCGAGTCCAATTCCCAGTATGTATGTGTCTGTTTCCGATTCTGACTCAGGCGAAGGCTTTCAAATGCGTCCGGTGCATTTGTACATCGGCTACACCGCTTTGATGGCTGGGGCTGTAGGGGGCTTGGGTTGGCTGTCACAGCAACCCGTGGTGCCAGGAGCACAGGCAGTACCTCCAACGCAGGTGACACCGCCAGCCTCAGTTGCACCGGCTCAGAAGACCCCAGAAAAAGCACCTCAACCGGGTTTGAAGAAGTCTAATAACGGGGGATTGAGGATGGGGGCTGACATGGCGCCGCCGGAGGTGATTTTTGGTTAGTGTGTGTCGGGCGATCGATCGTCCGACCACTCTCTTGGTGCAGGTGAACTCGGAAACCAGGTTTCCGAATTCACCTCCATACGGATACTTGCTTGAAGAAATAAGTCCAGGAAAGCAATTACGGTTGAGATTTTAGTTCAATCCCCCACCTTCATCCATCTGTAGAGTCAATTCTAAAATCTAAAATCTAAAATCTAAAATCTAAAATCTAAAATCGCCAGCCCGTGTACCCAAAGTGATTTTTCAACTGCATCAGGAAACCCGATATGTGCGATAAACTATCTATTTGACCACTCCTAAAAGAGGTTTCCGATAAGATGAGTTCCCCAGCCACCGCTGCTTTCTCCGATCTCGATCCGCTATCGACTCACTCGCCAACAGCCACGAGTTTGGCGACACCAGACAGTGCCTTGGTAACGGCAGCTCAACTGCCACAAGCATCTTGGACAATAGAAGATAGTGAGAAACTCTACCGAATTCAAGGTTGGGGCGAACCGTATTTTTCGATCAATGCAGCCGGTCACGTTACAGTCTCTCCCAAGGGCGATCGCGGCGGTTCCCTCGACTTGTGCGAACTGGTAGACTCTCTCAAACAGCGAAATTTGGCTTTGCCCCTGCTGATTCGATTTTCTGATATTTTGGAAGACCGGATCGAGCGCTTAAATTCGTGTTTTGCCAGAGCGATCGCTCGGTACAATTACAAAAATGTCTATCGCGGTGTGTTTCCAGTTAAATGCAACCAGCACCGACAATTAATTCAAGATTTGGTGCGTTTTGGTCAACCCCATCACTTCGGACTGGAAGCCGGATCTAAACCCGAATTAATGATAGCTTTGGCGACATTGAAAACTCCAGGCGCTTTGTTAATTTGTAATGGTTACAAAGACCGCGAATACATAGAAACTGCTATTTTGGCGCAGCGGCTAGGGCAAACTTCCGTAATTGTGCTGGAGCAAATAGAGGAAGTAGAACTCGCAATCGCCGCGAGCAAAACATTAGGCATTAAACCGATTTTGGGAGTGCGAGCAAAACTCACTACCAAAGGCGTTGGCCGCTGGGGAGGTTCCACGGGCGATCGGGCAAAATTTGGCTTGACAATTCCTGAAATTATCCGTGCAGTCGGCGAACTAGAAAAAGCTGGAATGCTCGATTGTTTGCAGTTACTGCACTTCCATATCGGCTCTCAAATTTCCTCAATTAGTGTCATCAAAGACGCCATTCGAGAAGCCAGCCACATTTATGTAGAATTAGCTAAATTGGGAGCTAATATGAACTACTTGGACGTAGGAGGTGGACTCGGCGTTGACTACGACGGGTCTAAAACAAACTTTCACGCTTCCAAAAACTACAATATGCAAAACTACGCTAACGACGTAGTAGCGGGAGTGAAAGATGCCTGCGACGAGCGGAAAATCCCGGTTCCCATTATCATTAGCGAAAGCGGGCGGGCGATCGCTTCTCACCAATCAGTGTTAGTTTTTGACGTACTCGGTACTAGCGATGTCCCCAGAGAAGTACCAGAACCAGTAGATGAAAACGCGCACCAAATTCCGCGCAATCTCTACGAAATTTACCAATCTATTAGTCCCGAAAATTACCAAGAAGTTTATCACGATGCTATCCAATTCAAGGAAGAAGCAGTCAGTTTATTTAACTTAGGCTATTTGGGAATTGCGGAACGGGCGAAAACCGAACAGTTGTACTGGGCTTGCTGCGATAAAATACAGAAAATCGCGCGGCAAAAAGAATATGTATCTGACGATTTGGAAGACTTAGAAAAGGTGATGGCGTCCATTTATTACATCAACTTATCTGTTTTCCAGTCAGTACCGGACAGTTGGGCAATTAACCAATTATTCCCAATTATGCCAATTAACCGACTCGACGAAGAACCAACTCAACGCGGTATTTTAGCCGATCTTACCTGCGACAGCGACGGCAAAATCGACCAATTCATCGATTTGCGAGATGTGAAGTCGGTTTTGGAACTGCATACTCTCAAACCTGGAGAACCTTACTATTTGGCGCTATTTTTGGGAGGTGCTTATCAAGAAATTATGGGCAACCTTCACAACTTATTCGGCGATGCTAATGCAGTTCACATTCAGCTAACACCTTCTGGCTATCATATCGAACACGTTGTGAAAGGAGACACTATGAAAGAAGTCCTCAGCTACGTACAGTATGATTCAGAAAATTTGGTTGAAAGCATTCGCCGTCAGACAGAAGCAGCTTTGCAGCAAAATAAAATTACTCTTTCCGAGGCCCAGCTTTTGCTGCAAAATTACGAGCGGAGTCTCAGCCAATATACTTATCTTCAGTCTTAAAATGTAGGGTGTAACTGAGATGTTGCACCACTGTCAAGAAGCCTTTTATGAACAGGCTTTCCGGCCTGTTCCACAAAGAGTAGATTTTCTTGTGGAACAGGCCGGAAAGCCTGTTAAGCGAGAATGGTGGAAGATGTGAGGTGCAACCTAAGCACCTTACCAGAATTAAAAGCTGAGCTTATAAATGTAAAAGTAGGGTGCGCCTAGCGCACCTTACCTTGAGCAATTACCAATTATTCAGGACGGAGAATTTCTGCGATCGCCCGCCGCTCTTCTCCCTGCTGAGTTGGTAAAACTTGGCGAGCGTCAGTAATTAGCCAATCGAGAGCCGCCGCTTGCAAATCGATCGCAGCCCCGGTTTTATCAACGCAGTAGCGCCCGAACACCAGTTTGTCAACCAACCGCACCTCCGGGCCCAAACGGGAATACTCAAAAATCACGCTGTTTTCCACAGTGGCGCCACTGCAAAGCCAACAGTTTGGGCCAATCATTGTCGGGCCGACAATTTTTGCTCCATCCTCAATGATCGTCATCCCACCAATGTAAACAGGCCCAGTAATATCAACCTTATCCCAGTTGACAGCTACATTCAAACCAGCGTAAATGCCGGGGCGCACTTCAATTCCCGGAATCGAAACATTTTTAACTTGTCCCAGCAGCACGCTCTGAATTGCCCGCCAATAGTCAGGAACTTTGCCGATATCCACCCACTCAAAGTCCATGCTAATTCCGTAAAAAGGCGCGCCTTCTGCTACTAGCTTGGGAAATAACTCCGAACCGATATCATATTCCTGACCCGAAGGGATGTATTTGAATATTTCCGGTTCAAAAATATAAATACCAGTGTTAATGTCGGTACTCAGAGCTTCTTCTACAGAAGGTTTTTCTTGGAAAGCTTTAACTTTGCCAGACTCGTCTGTTACGACCACTCCGTAACTGGGAACCTCTTCGCGGGGAACCGATTTCATAACAATAGTAGCGATCGCCCCTTTTTCCCGATGCCACTTCACAGCAGCAGTCAAGTCCAAGTCAATCAAAGCGTCGCCGCACAGCACCACAAAAGTATCATCAAAAAACGGCGAGAAGTCCTGAATCCGCTTCATACCACCAGCCGAACCCAGAGCTTCTCCAATAAGTTCTCCCTCCTTAATTCGCCCTTCAAAAGAATAGGCAATTTGTACCCCAAATTTTTGACCGTCACGGAAGTAGTTTTCAATCACATCTGCCAAATGGGAAACATTGACCATAATCTGGTCAAATCCGTGCTGTCGGAGCAATTCAACCAAAAACTCCATCACTGGCTTTTGCAGGATGGGAATCATCGGTTTGGGTATTGTCTGAGTAATGGGACGGACGCGAGTGCCTTTACCGGCCGCCAGAATCATCGCTTTCATTCTTAACTTCCTCAACCCTCTGTTAATTGATATAAACTCAACAATTAGATGCTAGCGGTTGCGATCGAATCGATCGAGCGCGGCAAAATCCTGACCTGTTTATAGGCGACATCTTACCAGGCTATCAATGACTCTTCCCTATTTGCTTGATTTAAGAAACCAGGAATCGGGAATCAGCAAAAACTTCGCACTCCCGCTGTCCGCATTCGAGACTCAGCAGCAGAATGTCGGCGAGCGAGGTTCTGTCTGGAATTTTAACCGACGCAGCGGCACAGTTATTAGTTTCGCTTCGCCCGATAACCTAATACCCTGCAAGCTCAAAGCGCGCGGATTTTGAGGTCTTGATAAAACTCCTCTTGAAGCAACTCTACTTTAGACTGAGCCGATAGCAGCAACAACGCCCAAAAAATACCCACACGGTCATGATTTGGCAAGTGAACTTCCCCAGTCGATACCGGGTGTTCTGGGTTGACAGGAGAGTGCAAATCGTTATGATGCCAGAGCTCTAGCAATTTGTCCAAGTCCAGCCAACCCTCGTCAATTTCCGCGCCCCGCTGAGTCAGAAACCGTTCGAGTTCACTAGCAGTTTCTACGAGATTTTCTTGGTGAGCTAGCTCAAAGATAGCCTGTGCCGCTTGCGATCGCATTTTTGAGGTAGGCCGGCGTCGGGGAGTAACTGTCTGCTCCATTGCTGCTTTCATTAGCTGCAACTGCTCAATCAGTTCTGGGAGAGTCACCGGGCGTTTTTGCGGTAGTTGAGCTACACCGCGACGGCGCAATTGTCGCTCTAAATGCTGGGGCAACTGTCGCCCGCCTGAGTGCTCTGCGTCTTCTACTGCCGGCTCGTCGGCCGAGTCGGGATTCGCGGGGGGTTCGGAGAGGACGATACTTTCTGCTTTGAGCAACACCAGCATTGAAGCGTACAAAAACGCTTGGCCGGAGTGGGACAAATCGGAGAAATCCTTACTCTGATCGGCATCGCAGGCGTTCGTAAGCTTGCTCAGACATCGATCGAACACTTCAATTACCTTAACGTCCCAAGGATCAATTTCTCCCCGTTCGGCTAGGTCAATTAAAATTGCTATCCCCTCAGAAATCGTTTCTAACCCATCTTGGTCTCGGGAAACGGCCATTCGATTTTAGATTTTAGATTTTAGATTTTAGATTTTGCCTCTGGGAAAACGAGAGAGCATATCAAATTAATTGGCGGTTATTTCAGCAGCTTTGGCCTCAATGGCTGCTATTTCTAAACTTATCGGTTCTGCACTTTCTAACAAAGGTTGTTGGCCTTCTACTTCGGCTTTATAGCGTTCAAGATTTTGTTCTAATTCCTGAATCCGCTGCTCTTTTTCGCGAACTTGGCGAATCTCTTGTCGCAACGCGAGGGTTCGCTGCATTCTCGACCACAGACTGAACAGCCACGCTAGTGTTGCCCCTAATCCGGTCGCTACAATTAGTTCTACGCACAGCGGAGCTTTAACTTGGACGCCTTGGATAACTTGAATCGCGACTGGCTCTGTATTTTCGATGCTGAATAATACTAGAGCCAAGCAAATCAGAAAGATGAAGAAGAAATTTAGCGATCGCATTTTCTCTGTTCCTAATTCTCAATTCAGGTTAAGCAAATTATTTACCATTTGTCAACTTTTTTTGGCAGATGTTCTCATTTTTTTTGATAATATAAAATCGGGTCAATTAACCATACTATCCGGGGAGGGGCGGGTTTATTGGAGTTCTGAGAGTTGATTGAAGATATTGGTTAACCCGCCCCTGCAGGAGATATCCTCTTTAGGTTTGACCGATGTTTTGGGGTTTCTTGCCGATTCCCAGTGCTGGCAATATTTGATATTTCAAGGCAATGCCTGCAGCTACAAATAAGGCAATAATCAGCGCCCCAATTCCTACGGGACTGGGAATCCAGAATATCGCCTCCAAATAGTTAACTTCTCCGGGTTTGAGCTTCCAAACTAACTGTTTTCCTTGCTGATAGCTTTCGGGAACCAGGGCACCGGCGACTGTTTCAATACTTTCGGCGCCCCAAGGCGTGTTCAAGCTAAAGTCTAGCTCCAAAAGTCCCCCCGGACTCAGCAGCAGACTGCCATTAGAAGAAAGCAGAGAAAGAGAGCGCAAATCTAATTCCAAACTCAACCGATTTCGCAGCATTAATAACAAATTATTCTGCTTGACACTAAGGTGAGATTCAAACTTCGGCAAATCGGTTTCTAGCGGACTTGCCGCCCGATATTTTGTGGTTGGTGCGATCGGATTGTAAAATTGGTTGAACTTGTCTTGCAACTCGGCTCCATTATTGAAAGGAATCCTCACTAGAACTTCTGTGGGGGAAACCCGTTTAGTTTTTCCGTCCAGCAACCTCACCCGGCTTTCTACGCTTTTCAACCATTCTGCAACAGTTTCGCTGCTGAAGCTCGTCAACCTTTCCCCTAGTTTAATGTGCTGCACGATTTCGCCGCGAGTTTGACTCTCAAAGTTGACCCCGACATCGTACTGAACGCATCCAGTCACTAGAGTTAAAAGGCAAAAAACCAAAGGTAAAAGAAAGAAAAAGTGCTTTTTCTTCTTCCCCGTTCCATCCTTGACATTTGGCTCTTTCATTATAAATTTTTCCCTATTTTTCCCTATTTGCATGAATTAGCAAAGCGTTGAATTGCCGACACTGTTTCTATGTTTGTTTAACTGGTTCCTAGGCTCTGCCTGGGAACCCATGTCCAGAGGCTTTGCCTCGCAAGCTTTCATCCAAATTCGAGGCAAAGCCTCATGATATGTATTACCAGGCAGAGCCTGGTAACGAGTAAAAACGCACTGAACTTATTGCCTCGAAGCTACACCCAACTGTTGAAACAGCATACTTGGCAAATAGGCTGCACCGCCTACCCATTCGGCTTCGCTGCTTAAATCTGCCAAATTTTTAAACGCTTCAAAAATGCTGCCTGCCACCATTGTATTCTTGACGCGACCCACAATTTTGCCTTTTTCTACTTTATAGCCTAAGTCCAAATTGACAGAAAATTCGCCAGCTAACTGATTGGACTGACCGGCACCTAAAACCTGCTCTACTATTAGACCTTCATCCATGCTAGCAATCAAGTCTTGAGTGGCGGTATTTCCTGGGGAAATGCAAAAGTTAGTCAAATCAGGGCCTGGGCGAGACAATCCGCCACGAAAACCATTGCCGGTTGATTGTACACCGGCGCGAGCGGCCCACCTGCGATCCCAATAAAATCCGGTGACAGTACCTTTGTCTATCAAGATTTTGCGGGTGGTGGGTGTACCTTCGTCGTCAAAGGGACAAGCAGAAGGGCCTAAAGTGGGGTCTTCAAAAAAGGTAAAGCGTTCGTCAAATAAGGTTTCGCCGATTTTGTCGGCTAGGGGAGAGGCTTTTTGAACTACTGCTTGGCCTGAAAGGATGGTATCAAAGAGGCCGCCGAGGGTGCTAGCGGCGGCTCTGGGGGTAAATAATACTGGGTAGGAACCGCTGGCGATGGTGGCTGAATCTTCGGCGAGGCGGTATTTTTCGAGGAGTGATTGGAGGATGCTGTTGGTGTCGAGGGGACGATCGCGCGCAACGTCGTAACTGTATGCTTGCATAAAGTCTTCTCCCTGTACCAAATTTCCTGAGAGCGAGCCGCTGACTATTTGGCTGCTTCTTTCGGCATACAAATCTTGCGTCGTGGCAATTTTTACTCTGCCGCTGCGGACGTGGAAGCCGACATCTACCATAATATCGGGATTGTAGGCGTGAACTTGTTCGATTAGGTTTTTGCCGTTTTCGACTAATTCAGCAGTTGTGGGCGGAGTGTAGGTGGTTTCCGGGCCTTTTAGGTGGAAGTTGGAGGCGAGTTCAAATTCTGCGGGATCGCCGATTTCGGCTGTTTGAATCGCTGCATCTACTAAATCGTCTATCCGCGTTAAATCGGTGGAACTAGCAAAACCGATTTTGCCGTGCGAAATCAGCCGGAGTGCGACGCCTTGCAGTGCTTTGGTTTGCAGGGATTTGAGGCGATTGTTTTCAAATTCGATAGGGGTGTCTTGACTCGATAGGTAGTATACTTCAGCAGCATCGGCGCGTTGAGATGCCAATTTTAAAATTTGGTCTACGGTTGAATCGCTCACAATAATCGCCTTTCTGGTTTTGTCTTTTTTTTATTTTAGCAATTATCGCTATTCAACTTCTGACTCCTGCCTCATGCTCGATAATTAATCCGTGTATCCGTGTCAAAATCACTGGTGGTATCTTCCTTATTCCTTCTTCCTAACCTCGGCTACATCCGCTACATCCGTTACACCCGTTAAACAATCCGTTGCCGAACTTCCTTCTCCTCTAATTGTAATTCACACTGTTTAAAAACATAGTTAACGGCTGCAAACAGTCGCTCTAAGTCCTGAATTGTATAGAAAAATTTATTTTGAGTAAACATTTCTAATTTCAGCTTGCCAAACTGCTACATTGCGCCATTATAAACAATACCAAAGATAGTTTGTTCTGGTTCATTGTTAAGTCGCTCCACGGCGATAATTTCTGCCAAACACTGCCCCCATCCTTCATCAAATGCGCTCTCTTTCTTGGCTTCAACTAATATGAAATAGGGCTTGTCCAAAACTACTGTGCCAAGGGGGGAGCGCTTCGCCAATATATAATCTGGAATTCCTGACAGATTCTCATTATAGACGAAGGTTTGGTGACTCCAGAGGAGAAAATTACTGCGATAATTTTTCCAAACTTCTTTTAATACAGGATAAATGATATTTTCACAAAGGGCGATTTCCGAGTTGTCAAATACTCCCTCATTGAAAATCAATTCTAATTCATTCCGAAAAACGTTGCTGACTGCAAATTCTGTTTCGAGAATGAAATTATCCCGTAGGCAATTAATTTGGAATTCTTTGGCGACCGCGCTGATACTTTTTTGCTAAAAGGCATTGCTTAACTTCTCTCAGTAGGGGTCAGGTGCGCCGAGGCGCACCCTAGAGATAAAGTTTGTGGGAATGAAAAAATGATTAATAACTAAAAAATAATCCGCCTAAAATTAGCCCGATCGCAATTAACGCCACCCAGATAAACCTATTATCTTTCGTATTAACCTGACTCAAATCTACAGGCTCTGGTACGACTGGCTTGGGTTTAGCGTACTTGATATCAGCGTTGGGATTGGCTTGAAAATTAATTGATTGATTTTCATCTAAAGCTGCCAAATCAGGGATTTTCACCATCCATTCAGGAGGGATAGTGAGTTTGGGAGCTTCGAGAATGAACAGCAAGCGCTTTGCTTGCTGGCGGGTTTCTTGGCGGGGATGGCGGGTGAGCGCACGGCAAAGCTCGATCGCCCTTTCTGTATTGCCAGAGGCTTCGTAGGCTGTCACTAGCCACATCTGCACCTCACCGCCCAACCGGGAATTTCGATCGACTAAACCGGTAGCTGTTTCTAAACTCTGCACAGCTTGAGCATACCGGCCACTCTCAAAAGCTACTTGCCCAGCTTGGTACTCAGTTTGAACAATTTCTAACTTTTCTGAAGTCACGAGCACCCACCCAATTCACAAATATTAATTCCCCAATCCCCCAAACGCTAGAATTCGCTGTTGTGTTGCGACATACCCGACTCGTTGTCGCGTTTGGAACCCAGCAAGTCTAAATGGTCTACCTTAATTACCGGCTTCGAGCGATTTGAACCCGTATTGCGGTCTTGCCAGCGATCGAACTTCAAAGAGCCTGTGACGCCAATTAGAGAGCCTTTGCGAACGTAGTCAGCAGCAATCTGCGCTGTTTTGCCCCAGATTTCCAGATTGAACCAGTCTGGTTGATCGCTGTTCTTGGTTCTGCGATTCACTGCCAGCGTCAAATTACACTTAACTGTACCCGACTCAAAATACTTAACGTCCGGGTCGCCGCCGACGCGGCCTACTAAAGTCACAACATTAAGACTCATAAACTTTTTTGGGAATGTGGTCGATCGGTGATGTAGTTAAACAGTCCACACGCGCATTAGCCTCCAAACTGAACTTGGAACAACGCTTATGAGGCTTCATCCTGATTGTACACCCAGTTAGGAGAACATATTGATGGTGGATGATTGGCAAGTCTGCGCTCAACCTGAGCTCGACAATGTACATTTCTGACTAGACTCAGGATGAAAAACGTAATAGAATCCACCTCGGTTACACTTTTGTAACAACATTATTGCACACAATAGTATTTTAGTTTTTGGGGGGGGTACGAATCAGTGGGTCTTCTCAATCGATTTTCGTTATCTAGAGATATGGGTATCGACCTCGGTACTGCTAACACGCTCGTTTATGTATCGGGCAAAGGTATTGTTCTGCAGGAACCTTCTGTAGTGGCGATCGACCAAGATTTAAAAATACCGCTGGCTGTTGGAGAAGAAGCAAAAAAAATGCTCGGCCGCACGCCAGGGAATGTCATAGCACTGCGCCCGCTTCGCGACGGGGTAATTGCAGACTTCGATACGGCAGAACTGATGCTTAAGACTTTTATCCGCAGGGTTCACGAAGGCCGAAGCTTAGTTTCGCCACGGATAATTATTGGCATCCCCAGCGGTGTCACCGGAGTAGAGAGGCGTGCTGTCATTGAGGCGGCGACTCAGGCCGGTGCTAGAGAAGTACGGTTAATTGATGAACCCATCGCTGCAGCGATCGGGGCTGGACTGCCTGTTGCTGAGGCGACTGGCAATATGATTATAGATATAGGCGGAGGTACGACGGAAGTTGCGGTTTTGAGTTTGCAAGGTACGGTGATCAGTGAGTCTGTGCGGGTAGCCGGCGACGAACTCAATGAGGCGATCGTCCAATACATGAAAAAAGTTCACAATTTGGTCATCGGCGAACGCACTGCTGAAGAAATTAAGATTCAGGTTGGTTCTGCATATCCAACTCCAGAGGATGACGATGTAATGATGGAAGTGCGGGGCTTGCACTTACTGTCTGGTTTGCCGCGAACTGTTACTATTAAAGGCCCAGAAATTCGCGAAAGTATGTCGGAACCGCTTTCAGTAATTGTGGAAGCTGTCAAGCGTACTTTGGAACGCACCCCCCCGGAATTAGCAGCAGATATTATTGACAGGGGAATTATGCTGGCTGGTGGTGGCGCGCTAATGAAAGGTTTAGATACTCTGATCAGTCACGAAACAGGAATTGTCACTCACGTGGCAGCCGATCCGCTGTGCTGCGTGGTTTTGGGAACTGGTAGGGTATTGGAAAACAAACAGTTGGAACGGGTTTTCAGCGGGCAGTCGTCGCGTAATATGTAGTTAAACAATTTGGGATTGTGGATTTAGAAATACGGCTGCAATCTCAAATCTAAAATCCTGACTTAACAATTTTAGATTAGTGAAATTATGCTAAAAAATACATTCCGAAAGTGGTGGGATCTGCGGCTGCAAATTGCTCTTCTAGGTTTAGCTGTAACTGCCGCTTGGGGAGTTAGACAAACACAAGGTGCGGCAGTATTTGAAGTTTACAATTGGGTGACTCGTCCGTTTCACGCCAACGGCTCTGGGCAAGAGGAACTTATCTCGGCACGCACTCAAGAATTGCAAGCGCAGCTATTAGAATTAGAAAATCAAAATCAGAAGCTAAAAGAGCTTTTAGGTTACGTTGCGGCTAAGAAACCAGCAGGGATTGTAGCTCCTATTGTCGGTCGCAGCGCCGACCACTGGTGGCAGCAAGTAACTTTGGGGCGCGGCAGTAACGATGGCATCAAAACAGATTTTACTGTGATGGGCCCCGGCGGTTTAGTAGGCAGGGTTGTCAGCGTTACTCCTAATACTAGCTTGGTGCTGTTAGTCAGCGATGCTACGAGTCAATTGGGAGTGGGAATTACCCGCAGTCGCCACATGGGTTTTATGCGCGGGAAAGGTGGAAATCAGGCTGTGATGGAGTTTTTTGAGAATGTTCCCAATGTCAAGCCTGGGGATGTTGTTTCAACTTCTTCTTACAGTCAGTTGTTCCCTCCTGGTTTGCCGGTCGGAAAAGTGGTTTCGGTGGATATGAATAAAACTCCGGCTCCAGAAGCTGTTGTTGAGTTCTCTGCACCGATGAGTGCTCTGGAATGGGCGGTGGTTTACCCCCACTCTAAGCAAGTCGAACCAAAGGATTCGGAGGCTCAATCTTCTGCACCATCTGAGGGAGCACAGCAACAATGAAAGCTTTATCTCGGATGTCTTCGCCGCGATCGCGCCAATTTCTCAACTTCGCAGTTACATTTCTATCTGTGATGCTGTGCATACTGATATTGCCCACTCGGATGCCGGGAATGGAATTGCTGGGAATTGGACCGAACTGGCTGTTAATTTGGTTGGTAGCTTGGAGTATTAAGCGGAAACGTACAGTTTGGGGAGCTGCTAGCATGGGCTTGGTTTTGGGGTTTCTTCAAGATGCGATGACGGCTCCTCATCCCTCCCATGCTGTCAGTCTAGTTGTTGTAGGAGTCTTAACAGTTGTTTTGCAGAAAACCTGGTCGATTCCGGTAGATATTGTGGAGAGAGATCCGATTCCGATCGCGTTAATTGTATTTGGGATGGCGGTGGTAGCGGAAACGGTGATGGGGCTACAATTTTTTGCTATGGGCGATCGGGCTTTACTGGAAATTTGGAGCTATCACCAGCGAGTGGCTTTGTGTTCTGCTATTCTTAGCAGTCTTTGGGCTCCGGTGATTTATTTTCCACTCAATCGCTTGTGGGAAATGACCAGGAATGTAGAAAAACCTTAGTCAGCCATTAGTCCTCAGCCATTGGTCATTAGTCAACAGTTAAGTGTTAACTAATTACTGTTAACTGTAGTCATTCTACTATTACTTGTTGGCCAGAACCTAATAAGTGATGAACGGCAATAATCAAATCGCTGAGAATGAAATTAGGCTGGTGCTTTTGCAGTTGATAGCGGCTGCGAATTCCGCAGGTAACGGCAATTGTAGGTATTCCCAAGGCTTTTCCTGCGAGGATGTCTGCTTCTGTATCTCCGATCATCCAAGCCGAACCCAGCGATGACTCAAATTCTTCTGCCACTTCAGCCAACAATTCAGTTTTTAAGGCTGTATAGTTGTGATAGGCGGCATCCGCCATCTGAGTTCCGCGAATGCTGGTAAACAGTCTGGCTAAACCATAATTTTGTAACAGTTGAACGGCTTGATTTCTCGGCCGCAGGGTGACTAAAATCAGCCGCACGCCGCGGGAGTGCAGAAGTCCGATCGCCCATTGCACTCCCGGCTGGATGCGATCTAAGTGCAACAAGTCTGGTTGATTGACAAGGTGACTCACGCATCCTAGAAAAACGTGAATTTCTTCTCCCGACAAGCCGGAACTTTTGGCTATTTCAGCATCGGGCACTCGGTTTTGTTTCATTTGCCAAAACTGCTGTTTGCTGAGGATTTGGAGGTTGAGATTGATTCCCCGATCAAGATAAGCTGCTTGAGTGTCGGCCAATCCCTGTTGATAGGTGGCATAGTAGCGATCGGACACATCGACTATGGGCCCGTCTAAATCGCAAAATACCGTCATCCGGGGGGACGACTCAGCCTCTGATGGTAGCTTGTACTGAAGGTTTTCGGAGTCTTGGGCGACAGCAGTTAACATAAAACGTTAAGTAAATCTAGGGAGTTAGACATTTCTTGACTGTAGCAAAAAATGTATAAGTTATAATACATAAATTTTAATGCTTTTATTAAAAAAACCTATGAATTTTTTGAGGATGGGGTTCAATAAAGGCGATCGAGCCTGTGCGTGGATAAATTCAAGGGAAAAAGTGATTTTTGTGGCTGTTAATATGTGCTTTAGCCATTAAAGTTTAGAATTAAGTTTTTAGTCTTGTGTAATTTACCCATGCTCAAACAAAGCGATTTTGTTAGGAATTCGGACACTAATCGAGTAGAGGTGCTGTCCGAAGCACTGCCTTACATTCAACACTTTGCCGGTCGCACCATAGTGGTCAAATATGGCGGTGCGGCGATGAAAGATAGCAATCTTAAAGACAAGGTGGTTCGAGATATTGTGCTGCTAGCTTGCGTGGGCATGCGTCCGGTTGTGGTTCACGGCGGCGGTCCGGAAATTAATATTTGGCTGGAAAAACTGGGAATTGAGCCGCAATTCAAGGATGGTTTGAGAGTGACTGATGCGGCGACAATGGAAGTTGTAGAAATGGTTTTGGTGGGGAAAGTAAATAAGGAAATTGTTTCCTTAATCAACCAAGCTGGTGGCAAAGCAGTGGGATTGTGTGGCAAGGATGCCAATCTGATTCAAGCTCGTCCAGATGGCCGCGAGGGAATTGGGTTTGTGGGTGAAGTCAGCGGCGTGAAAATCCAGATTTTGGAGTCTTTGGTGAACAGCGGTTATATTCCGGTGGTGTCGAGCGTGGCAGCCGATGAAAACGGTCAATCTTACAACATTAATGCTGACACGGTGGCTGGAGAAATTGCGGCTGGTTTGGGAGCGGAAAAGTTGATTTTGATGACTGATACTGCGGGAATTTTAGAGGATTATCACAAGCCGGATAGTCTGATTGCTAAGTTAGATATTCAAGAAGCAAGAGAGTTGGTTGAGTCGGGAGTTGTCTCTGGGGGGATGATTCCGAAAGTTAATTGTTGTGTGCGGAGTTTGGCTCAGGGTGTGAAGGGTGCTCACATTATTGACGGCCGAATTCCTCATGCTTTGCTGCAAGAAATATTTACGGATGCGGGGATTGGGTCGATGATTGTGGCTTCTGAGTTTAGCAGCGCGAACTTAAGGCCTAAGTAATGGGTAAATCCTAGCGTGGGGAGGGCGGGTGCGTGAAAGGTGTAAACTCGCTGCGATTGCGTATATCCTAACTAAACCTGCCCCTAAAAACCTTGAGAAGGTACTTCTGGGAAATTAGTTCAACTAATTCTAACCGTTGTTGAATTTCAGCTTTTCTTAAACTATGAGCAAACACTTTAGAGTTTTGGATTCTGTTGCAATTCTCAAGCCGATTTCAAATACGCGATTAGCGCCAGTGGAACCAGAATACGCATCTATTTCTAGTTTGCCAGTTGGACTTGTGGGAACTATTGTTGAAGTGTATGATACGGGAAAGGAATGTCAGTATTTAGTGGAGTTTGCTGATAGTCAAAGGAGTGAATATGCTATGGCTATGTTGAAAGCTAATGAAATTTTAGTTCTGCAATATGAACTTGCAGTTGCTTAGTAATTGGAGTTTAGACTAAACAATGGTAGCAGCTAAAAGTAGCTGCCTTTTACTAGAAGGCAAACTGTTACTCAACAACTCAAGAGGTAGAAGATTAAACAGCTAATTTTGAAGATTTTTTGCGTTGAGAAACCCGTTTTTTAACAGTGGGATAGTACGGTGCTTTAGTACGTGCCTTTCCTTTTTCTCAACCAGGGGATTTTCCCCTATGTTTAGGCAGTTGAGCCGGAGTACCAATATCAACTAAAATCGACAACATTGATTGGGCAACACGTCCAGGAGTTAAATTGATACGCTTCAGATTGTCAAGGCAGTCGATTCTCGACCACTAAGTCCTTAGCCAGCCAGAGTTGCCAACTCATCAACGGCATTAAATCGCTCCACCGCTCTGATTGTTCGGGAGTTCTTAAGTTAGGTAATGTCCAATGTAATCGTTGCTTAGCAAATCTATAGCGATCGCAAATCATTCGTAAATTACTGGAGTTTAGACTAAAGAGTACGATCGCCCTCAAGCAAAAGTGATCTCCCCACAGCACAATCGAAGGGATGAGAG